>CAYSEE010000043.1:0-7326 GCA_964429955.1 uncultured Clostridia bacterium
CCTCCCTATGGCGATCCCGGGAGAGGCAGCTATTCCCTCAGGCATCAATTTCCTCCTTATCCTTTAAATATCTTAATGTCTCACCAGCTAAGTAGACCGAGCCGGTGATGCAGATTAAATCCTCTTTGTTAGCCAGAGATTGAGCATAGCAAAGAGCAGAATTTATATCTTTCCTCACAGCTATTCTTTTTTGACAAACTCTCCCTATCCTTCTTTCTAACTCCTCGCAAGGTAGTGCCCTGGGACTATCAACTTCTGTAAGTATTACCTCATCGGATAAAGGACAGAGAACCTTTGCTATGCCCTCAACATCCTTATTCCTTAGAATGCTCATAATTAGAAAAATCCTCCCTCCCAAGGGAAGCTCCTTTAAAAAATCTGCCAGTGCTTGAGCGGATGCTCCATTATGGGCACAATCCACAAGAAGAAGTGGGTGCTCGGAAAGAACCTGGATCCTGCCCGGCCAATTCACATCCCTTATCCCCTGAACAACTGCCTCATCGGATACAAAAATCCCATCCTCCTTGAGCAATTCTATCGCCCCCACCGCTGTGGTAGCATTTACAATTTGATGCTCGCCCAAAAGGGGAAGAAATAAGGAAGGATAATTCTCTCTTTTTGTCCTTATCCAAAAAGTTTGACCTCTTAGGGTAGAGCCCCTCCTTCCAAACTCGATGTCTCTATCCACTTCGCACAAGGAGGCATCTTTCCTTCTGCACGTCTCCCTGATCACCTCAAGAACAGGCTCATCCTGAGGAGAGGTAATGACCTTAGCCCCCTCCTTGATGATGCCCGCCTTCTCCTTAGCTATAGAACTCAAATCATTCCCCAGCTCCCTCGTGTGGTCAAAACTTATCTGTGTTATAACTGCCACCAAAGGGGAAACCACATTCGTGGCATCCAACCTTCCTCCCAATCCCACCTCGAGAACGGCTAAGTCCACATTTTGATAAGCAAAATAAAGAAGAGCAAGGGCGGTGTACACCTCAAAAAAGGTAGGAGTCAAATAAGGGGAGATTTTCTTTAACCTGTCTATTTTGAGCTTTATCTCAGAGAGAAAATAGGCAAATTCCCCCTCTTTAATTAAAGAGTCCCCTATCCTTATCCTCTCACGAGGGCTAATTAAGTGAGGCGAGGTATATAGCCCTACCTTATATCCGCCTGCCTTTAAGATGGAAGTAGCTATAGCGCTGGTCGTACCTTTTCCTTTGGTTCCAGCTATATGAATGACCTTTAAACTTCGATGAGGGTTCCCTAATAAACTCAAAAGGTGTCGCATCCTTTGAAGATTTAAGAATCTTCTATTATAGGGAATCTGGGGTTTTTTTTCGTAATTAATAAGGGAATCCACATACCTTACCGCTTCTTCGTAAGAGAACATAAGATTTTCTACTCTAAGTCCTTATAGATGGGGAATTTCTCGCAAAGCTCCTCCACCTCTTCCTTGATCTTCTCTCTAAGATTCTTATCCTGCGGATGATGTAATATCCTGCTTATCCACTCCCCTATTAACTCCATCTCATAACTTCCCATCCCCCTCGTTGTTACAGCGGGGGTTCCCAGCCTTATCCCTGAGGTCACGGAGGGAGGTGTCTTATCAAACGGAATGTTATTCTTATTAACTATTATCCCTGCTTCCTCCAAAATGGTCGCGGCTTCTCCGCCGGTTATACCATTTTTGGATAGATCCACTATCATAAGGTGATTGTCCGTGCCATCTGAGACCAAGCGAAATCCCTCCTCCTTTAAAACCCGGGCTAAGGTCTTCGCATTGGAGATGATTCGGCGTTGATATTCCTTAAATTCGGGCTGACTGGCCTCCTTAAAACATACAGCCTTTGCCGCTATAATATGCATAAAAGGGCCTCCCTGTATTCCCGGAAAAACAGCCTTATCTATAACGGAGGCATACCTTTTTTGACAGATAATTATCCCCCCGCGCGGACCACGCAAGGTCTTCTGGGTAGTAGCAGTGACCACATCAGCGTAAGGAACGGGGTCTGGATGAAGACCTGCCACAATTAAGCCTATAATATGAGCTACATCAGCTAAAAGATAAGCTCCTACCTCATCGGCAATTTTCCTCCAGGGAAGAAAATCTATCGCCCTTGGATAAGCACTGGCACCCACTATTATCAAACGAGGACGGTACCTTCTGGCTATTCTCCGAATTTCATCATAGTTAAACCTCTCAGAATCCTTATCCACTCCATAATTAACTATCCGATGATATTTATAAGGAAATGTCCCCTCTTTGCCGTGAGAAAGGTGTCCTCCTGCCGATAAATTCAAGGATAAAATGACATCCCCTGGTTTGAGGAGAGCTTGATAGACAGCCATATTAGCTTGAGTTCCCGAATGCACCTGAACGTTTACGTGCTCACATTTGAAAAGCTTCTTTGCTCTCTGAATGGCCAATTCCTCTATCTCATCCCCAAATTGACAGCCCTGATAATACCTCTTTTGAGGGTATCCCTCAGCGTACTTGTTAATCAAAACGGAACTTTCTGCCTCTAAAACAGCCTTGCTGGTGTAGTTTTCTGAGGGGATAAGGGTTAGATTTTTTTGTTGACGAAAAAGCTCCTCCTGTAAAATTTCTCTAACCTCTGGATCAACCCTACTCAATGAGTTACACATTATGGTAATTCTCCTTTAATGCTTAAAATGCCTCATCCCCGTAAATAACATAGCCATTTTGTATTTATCGGCGACCTCTATCACCTTTTCGTCGCGCAAGGCCCCTCCCGGCTGGATGATAGCGGTTACACCTGCCCTTCCGGCCTCCTCCACCGCATCAGGAAAGGGAAAGAAGGCATCCGAGGCTAAAACCGAGCCCTTAGCCCTGTCGCCCGCCTTGTGAACAGCGAGAAAACAGGCGTCCACTCTGCTCATCTGGCCTGCCCCCACTCCTACCACCATCTTATCCTTTACCAGGACGATAGCATTGGACCTTACGTGTTTACAAACTGTCCAGGCAAACAATAAATCATCTTTCTCCTTTTGAGTAGGCTTTCTCTGAGTGACCACTTTTAAATTATCAGGGATATAATTCTGTCTATCTTCCTCCTGTAAAAGAAGTCCTCCTCCTATCCTTCTTATATCCCATTCACCTTCGTCTTTTTGAGTTGAAAGGACCCCTGTCTTTAAAATGCGCACATTCTTCCCCCATTTCTGCCTGGTCCTTAAGATCTTTAGTGCTTCCTCTTCATAATCAGGGGCAATTATCCCCTCGATAAACTTACCTGGAGAGGCTATCTCCTCCGCAGTAGGAACATCCACAACTCTATTCAGTCCAATGATACTTCCAAAAGCGGACAATGGATCCCCGGCGTAGGCCCTCTTAAAGGCCTCAAGCAAGTTAGAGCTACACCCTGCCCCACAGGGATTGGTATGTTTTATCACCACAGCCGCTGGCTCCTCAAACTCCTTTACTATCTGGAAGGCAGCGTTTAAGTCCAACAAGTTGTTAAAGGAAAGTTCCTTTCCGGAGAGTTTTTGAGCAAAGGAAACGCTTGTGCCTCTCCTCACCCATTCCTTATAAAAGGCACCCTTTTGATGAGGATTTTCTCCGTAACGCAGCTCTTTTACTTTCTTAAAGCTTAAATTTATTATCTCCGGAAATTCTTCTCCCTTTTGCTTTCCTAAATACTGAGCAATAAATGAATCATAGGCACTGACCTCCTGAAAAACCTTAATGGCCAATTTAAGGCAGGTCTCCTCGCTTAAGAGACGATTATTTTCCCTTAGCTCTTTGAGAATCTCGGAATATTGAGAGGGACTGCTTACCGCCGCCACATAAGGATAATTCTTCGCCGCTGCTCGAAGCATTGTTGGCCCGCCAATATCGATATTCTCCAGAGCTTCCCTTATATCCACCTTTCTTTGAGTAACTTCCCGAAAGGGGTAAAGGTTGACCACCACCATATCGATGAGCTCTATACCATAATCCTTCACTTCCTTCATATGCTCGGGATTGTCCCTTAAGGCAAGAAGAGCGCCGTGAATCTTGGGATGCAGCGTCTTTACCCTCCCCCTTAGCATAGGAGGACTCCCTGTATATTCAGATATATCCTTTACGGAAATTCCTGATTCCTCAAGAACCTTAGCCGTTCCGCCCGTAGAGAGAATCTCTACACCTAAATCCCTTAGCCCTTTAGCAAAATCCACTACCCCTTCTTTATTGGAGACGCTGATCAGCGCCCTCTTAATCTCAGGCATAATACCTCTCCTTATAGTTTTAAGATAACGATACTTCGCTGCTTCCCTTTTTTCATCGCTTGGCTTAAGAATAGGATAGCAAATTATTCACCTTCGTCAAGAAAGCCTCGATAAAGAAATACATACCATCCTCCCCTTTGAGGGGAAGGGAAAAGAGAGGGTAAACCTCTCTTTTCCTACAAAATGTAGCAATATAGCGGTCGAGCTTGCTCGACTTTTCCTTTTGTTACTCTATCAGGATGACTTCGGCAAATAATGGGGGAGAAACAAATTAAGGAAGGTTATTCAAGCCATGGAAAGTCATTATCATTCACCTTTTTCAACGATGATTTTCACTCCAGATTTAGCTTTTTTAAATACCTTAGGGTTCCCTATTATTCTTCCAAAGACGTTCACCGGACTGGCTGGCCTGATCTCATCACCCCGACTTGCCGGAGTGGGTCCAAAGAAGATACAGAAAGCTTTCCCAGGAGGCCAATATCCCAGGTCGCCTTCGGAGACCACCGCCTTAGCATCTTCCAATTCCATCTTAACCGGTATGGAAAAATAGACCTCATCGCCCCAGGTGTCCACACTCCCCTCAATGGGAAGTGATTCCCAGATCTTCTGCGCAGTCTTACTATCGTTTAACTCAGCATCTACTTTGATATCCTCAACTTTAATGGTGATCTTCTTAGCCATTTTACCAATCCCTCCTTTTATTTAAGAAAAAATTAACCGCTACATCTGTTAAACAACTACAGGTACCGCATAAGGCCCTTCCCTCACAAAGGCCATTTTAGGCTCTTTTATCTTCTGCTTTATCTCATCTATAGCGTAAAACACCGCATTCTGCACCATCTGGTCTATTTTTACATCTTTCCCCTTTAAAAGATCATAACCACTTTTACCAGGAAGCTTTCTTAAATCCTCAGGGGATATATTCGTCGTGCAGTAAATTAACCTATCAAAAGCCCCAACTTTTTTAAAAAACTGGTCCCACTTTTGCACCTGCCATTGATCAGGGGTAAATTCCCAATCATTGCTCTTGATAAATTCGGTAAACCTTCCCGGACCTTTTTCCTTTAAAACCCTCATCACTTTTTTGTAATCCTCTTTTCCCACGGGCTCTTCATCGCCATTGTGAGCGACCAAGATAACTATCCCTCCCCTTTTGATGATGGGGATAACCCCATAGGCTGCTTTTGCAGCCTGGTAATGGTTAATAGCTACACTTCCTCCCTGCGTCAGGACTATGTTATATTCGTGATCAACGGGGATAAGGGAATATTCCCTTACTTTCTTCACCGCTTCAAGATGAGCTTTTTCCAAATCACCGGCGAAAACCCCTGCCAGTTTCATCTCGCCATTTAAAATGACATTTACACTGAAATCCACCCTTGCCCTTCTGGCAACCTTCAGGGCAAAGTTATGGCAGGGATTATCCTTTAACACCAAATTTGTGGCATTGGGATCATCCATAAACTCAGCACCATGAAAAAGATAGGTGGTCTCTAAGTTCACAAGACCAGGGCAAATTGCCTTCCTTCCCCCAGATACCCCTGCCATAAAATGAGGCTCTACCAGACCGGTGATGATATGGATATCCGCCTCCATAAACTCTGTGTTTATCTTAACAGGAATCCCCTCTATATTCCCCAGATAACAAAGATCGGGCGAGGTGCAATTATGGTCTATTATTTTGTATTTGCTTGTTATGAAATCTCCAAAAGCCTCTTTCTTCCATTGAGAAGATGTAGGCAGGTGTGTGCCTGTTCCCACTATGATCTTGATGTTTTGGGACTTTATCCCTGCTTTTTCCAACCTCCTTAGAAGTGGTAAAAGCACCCCATCCTCTCTTTCCCCATTATAGGGAACGGGCCGTGTGTTGTCGGATACAGCTATGGCGACGGTGAGCTGGGAAGGGGACTTTTTATGGGAGGCTACAATATCCTCTATGGATCGGCTCCCTATGGGATTAGATAAAGCATCTTCTATTTCTTCCCGAGCATTTTCTAAAGCAGGAACAGGCCTCATTTTCAACACATCACACCAGGCTGGGACCTTAACCTCTAAAAAATCTCTTCCATATTCTATGTCGACATTTTTCCAATCCGAAGTAATCATTTTAAGCTTGAGCTTCCTTTTTTAATGCATTTAGCCTCCAGGGATATTCTTTATTCTATCAAAATCACCACTTATGATTGCATCCACCAGAGCACCCATATACCTATCAATGTTATCTTCTGTCTGATGTTTGTCCACATCTCCCTTTGAATCTCTGACGATCAAGGAGATGGGTGCTTGTTCCAATTTGCTCCACAGCTGAGGATTTTTGGCTGCGGTCAAGATCCTTTTTTTATCCTCATCGTCCACGCCAACCTCACCAAATGTGGTGGGGAATTTTATCTTTTCCAAAAGCCTTACCATACCCTCAGCCACCACCATACCTAAATCTCTGCCACTGTGTTTTTCTACATCCTCATTTATATACCCTGCCTTACTGAATATCCTGCCAACCAGCTTCAACTGGGGTTCAATGGCTGGGGCAAAGAATACTATAGCATATGGGTTTGCTATCGCACAGGCCCTGCCATGGGTTAACTTGCTTACTAAGGAAAAACTAAAAAGATGAGCATAGTTTGTCCCTCCAACCATTATGGCATATCCACCCAGATCCGTTCCCAAGCCCAGATCCTCAATTGCATCCTCGTTCTTGGGATCATCTATAGCTTTTGGCAAAGCTTCCACAATCAAGCTAATCCCCACCTCTGCGATCTTCATTGCCTTATCAAAGAAAGGCTTTCCCGTAGCTCCACACACTACTTCAAGGGAGTGACTTATACCGTCTAAGGCACCATCTGCTCTAATTGCGTAAGGAGCTCCTAAGGTTACCCTGTAATCAAAAACGGCGAAGGGAGGGACAATGGCCTCATCTATAATTAACTTCTTTTGCCCTGTTAAAGGATCTGTGATATTGGAATACTTGGTAAGATGAGCCCCTGAGCTTGCCGCCGTTTGAACCGCTATAACAGAGGGAAGTTTTTTGCCCTCTGTGTTCAACTGTCTCGTTACCAGCCCCATGCCAAAATAAGGCTCTACATCATCGGAATCCAGAGTAGATAGCAC
>CAYSEE010000044.1:0-4911 GCA_964429955.1 uncultured Clostridia bacterium
ACTGAAGGGAATTTAGAACCCCCTGTAATTATTGCAGACTATGAGGGAAATCAGCGAATAGTTCTCAGCAGGAGGAGATGAAAAACTTGGTCTGGAAAAGAGACGTTGATCCGGAAGAAAAATTTGGAAGAAGGATTAATATTTTATGGGTGGGAATAATTTGCGCTTTTCTTCTTCTTCTGGTGAGGATAGGTTGGCTGCAACTCGGAGAGGGGGAAAGATATAGGTATCTTTCCGAAAATTTCCGTCTTCAACTTCTTCCTCTCCCTGCTCCCCGTGGCCTTATTCTGGATAGAAATGGAGAGAAATTAGCGGAGAACGAGGCCTGTTTTTCAGTGGCGGTGGTTCCCTGTAATGTGAACAATCCAGATGAGCTACTTAATTCCCTCCCGAGAAGTTTGCACATAGACAGAGAATTAGCTAAGAGAAAAATTCAAGAAGCCATTAACCCCTTTAGGCCTGTCTCTCTGATAAAAAAGGGAGTGGATATGTCCACGATAACTTTCTTATTGGAAAGAGAGGAGGAATTTCCAGGAACGGTTGTTCTCACCCATCCTGTAAGGCATTATCCTTATCACAATATTGCATCCCACCTTCTTGGACATATAGGAGAGGTAAGCCAGAAGGAGTTGTCTATGAACTTTATCCCGAGGGTAGAGGCAGGGGATTTGGTAGGGAAAATGGGGATAGAAAGGGTATATAACGAATATCTTCAAGGGAAAAAGGGAGGTAGACAGATAGAGGTGGATGCCTATGGACGTCCCTTGAGGACTATTTCCGAGAGGGATGCCTCTCCCGGCAACAATGTTTATCTGAGTATTGATATAAAGCTTCAGGAAATTGCTGAAAGGGAATTGGGAGAAAGAAAGGGGGCAGTGGTGATAGGTGATCCTTATACGGGGAAAATTCTTGCCTTAGTAAGTCATCCTAACTTTGATCCTAACCTCTTTGCTCGGGGTATCTCAGAAGAGAATTGGGTTAGATTAAAACAAGATCCTGAAAATCCCTTGCAAAACAGGGCGGTAAGGGGAGAATATGCACCCGCTTCTACCTTTAAGATAATAGTTGCTGCCGCAGCTTTGGAAAGTCATAAAATTAATGAAGAGGAAACTTTTCTCTGTAAAGGAGAACTTCGTGTGGGCAATCGAATCTTCGGGTGTTGGAAGGAAGGGGGACATGGAAGATTAAATCTGGAAGAAGCTATTATTTATTCCTGTGATGTTTTCTTTTATCAATTGGGCTTAAGGATAGGGGTCGACAAAATGATCGAATTTGCCCACCTTTTTGGTCTGGGGAGGCCCACAGGTATAGATCTGGTCTCGGAGGGGAAAGGTCTTCTTCCTTCCCCTTCCTGGAAATTGAGGAATAAGGGAGAAGCTTGGTACGCAGGGGATACGGCAAACCTATCCATTGGACAGGGATATATTTTAGTTACACCTCTTCAAATGCTCGGTGTCATCAGTGCCATCGCTAACGGGGGAAAGCTTTTTAAGCCTTATCTGGTGGAAAAGATAGTGGATCCAAGGGGAAGAGTTATCAAGGAGTTTTTCCCCCATAGAGTAGGGAAAGTCCCTCTATCTCCTTCTACTTTATCTATTTTAAGGAGAGCCTTGAGGGGAGTGGTAAGAGAAGGGACAGGATGGCGAGCGGAGAATAAGGTTGTTGAAATCTCGGGAAAGACGGGGACTGCGGAGTTTCCGGGTGGGGAGAGACCTCATAATTGGTTCATAGGTTATGCTCCCTCCGATAATCCGTCTCTGGCTATAGTGGTCTTGGTGGAACACAGGAAGGAGGATATATCAATTGCTGCTGAAATAACAGGAAAGATCCTCTCTCAGTGGTTTGGCAAGGGGGTCGAAACCATCTCCTCACCAAGCTAATTCAGGGTGAAACATGCGAACATCTTATCGTAGCGCAGATTGGGTAATGTTATCCGCGGTGGTAGCCTTAGCGGTGCTCTCCCTTTTCCATTTATATACCATCGCTTTTCCCGATCAAGTTCATTATTTTTTTCGTCAGGTAATCTGGGTGGGAATAGGGTTGGGGCTCCTCCTTATAGCTTCCCTTTTAAAGATAGGTTTCTGGAGGAAAATTGCCTACATTGTTTATGGCATAGTTCTTTTGGCTTTGATTATGGTATTATTTAGCACGGGAAGTATTCATGGGGCACATCGATGGTTAAAGATAGGGAGAATTACCTTTCAGCCATCTGAGTTTGCCAAACTTGCTCTCATTCTTGTTTTAGGTAAGATATTAGCTAACAAAGAGAAAATAGGCTGGAGCGAGGTGGGGATTTCCCTTTGTTTTGCCTTTCCCTTTTTAATTCTCGTTGCTGCCCAACCAGATCTGGGGAGTGCTTTTATCTTCCTTTTCCTCTGGATAGGGATGTTATTTTTAACCGGAATCCCCTTTAAAAGGTTTTTGTTCATTTTGGGAACGATTTTTCTTCTTGTTGCTTCATCCTATTCTTTTCTCCGCCCTTACCAGAAAATGCGTATCTTGGCGTTTTTGAACCCGGAAAAGGACCCTTTGGGCACTGGATGGAGTATTCTTCAATCAAGGGTTACCTTAGGTTCAGGAGGATTGATAGGAAAGGGTGTTGGTAGGGCCGTTCATACTCAATTGAAATTCCTTTCCCAGCCTTTTACCGATTTTATCTTTGCCAGCATAGGTGAGGAGTGGGGCTTTATAGGAGTTCTGATTATCTTGGGATTATATTTCGTTATTATAACCAGGGGCGTAATGATAAGCAAGGAAAATGGGGGTAGTTTTGCAGGCTTGGTAAGCGCAGGAATAATTATCTTGTTTTTTTTACAGATTTTTATTAATGTGGGAATGACCGTGGGGATAATGCCTGTTACAGGTCTACCTCTCCCTTTAATGAGTTATGGGGGAAGTTCCACGATAATGTTCTTATTGGGAATGGGGATGTTGTTTGGTCTGAGGAGGAGATACTGAGACCAAAAAAGATTATGGAATAAATTTTCGAATCTGGGTTAAACAATCTTGTTCTCTTAAGGTAGATTTAATTAATTTAAAAAAGGGAGTTTGATCAGATGAGTGAAAGACCTATGACCATTACGGAGAAAATCTTGGCCGCTCATTGCAGAAAGTCCGAGGTTGAACCAGGTGAATTTATTCAAGCTGATATAGATATCGCTTTAGCTAATGATGTTACCGCTCCCTTAGCCATAAGAAAATTTAAGGAATGGGGAGGGGAAAAGGTTTTTGATAGGGGAAAAATAGTGTTGATACCCGATCATTTTACCCCCAATAAAGATATAAAATCTGCAAACCAATGTCTTATTCTACGAGAATTTGTGCGAGAGCAAGGAATTATAAATTATTTTGAAGTAGGAAGGGTAGGCATCGAACACGTTTTTCTTCCGGAGAAGGGACTGGTTCTTCCAGGAGACCTGATGATAGGAGCGGATTCCCATACCTGCACCGCCGGAGCCTTAGGTGCTTTTGCTACAGGAGTAGGAAGCACGGATTTTGCTGCAGCTATGATTACCGGTCAGCTCTGGCTTAAAGTTCCCCCTACTGTTAAGTTCGTTTATAGAGGAACGCTTAAAAGATGGGTTACAGCTAAGGATTTAATTCTTTGGACAATCGGAGATATAGGAGTGGATGGTGCTTCCTATAAGTCAATGGAATTTAGCGGTGATGCTATATCCAAACTGGGTATGGCAGGAAGATTCACTATATGCAATATGGCTGTAGAGGCAGGGGCAAAAAACGGCATTATAGAGCCAGACGAAATTACCCTGAGTTATATTAAAGAAAGAGCGAGGGGAGATTATCAGCTTTATTATAGCGATCCAGAAGCTGAGTATGTGGAAATTAGAGAATATGATGTTTGCAAAATAGAACCTCAGGTGGCCTTTCCTCCTCTTCCCTCTAACACTAAGGGAATATCTGAGGTGGAGAAGATCGACATCGATCAGGTAGTTATCGGCTCTTGTACTAATGGTCATCTGGAGGATTTAAGATTGGCCGCCAGCATCCTGAAGGGGAGAAAGCTTCATCCTGAGGTAAGGGCGATAGTCATCCCGGCCACTCCTTTTATTTATCTCGAGGCTCTGAAGGAAGGATTGCTCCAGATTTTTTTAGAAGCAGGGGCGGTGGTCAGTCCTCCTACTTGTGGGCCTTGCTTAGGAGGACATATGGGGGTATTAGGGGAGGGAGAAAGAGCAGTAGCTACCACTAATCGAAATTTTGTGGGAAGAATGGGACATCCCAAAAGCGAAGTTTACTTAACCAATCCAGCGATAGCGGCTGCTTCGGCTATCAAGGGTCGAATTGCCAGTCCAGAGGAGATAGACTAATTTTAGGGAGATTTGGAGTATTTACTGGTGTTCAAAAGTTATATAAGATTTGCCCTGGTTGAAGATGAACGGAAGATATGAATGGCGCTCAAGCGGATGAAGCCGATATCAGTTTGACATTTCCTCAGGGTGTATTAAAATACTACAATAAGAAAAAGGAGAATAACATTTCTCGCAGCAGGAAAAGTTATAGAGAAAGGAGGTGAAAGTAGAAGTTTCAATATATTTTAAAATTATTGAGAAGAGGAGGTCTTATAAATGTTAATAAAGAAAAAAAGGAGATTATTTTACGGTGGATTGATAGGCTGGTTAATGCTTATAGTTATGATATTAGTTTGCTCAGAGGTGCCTGTTAAAGCACAGGAGCCTTTGGAAAAGCAATTAGCGGAAGCTAAGGCAGCTATTGCTGATCAAATAAAGATAATTGGGCAACTTAAGGATAACTTTTTCAAAGTAACAGCAGAGCTGAGTAAGGAGATCGAGAACCTTAAAGCAAAGAATGCCGAACAGGCAAAGACAATCAAGCAAATCACCGACAACTACTTCAAGGTGACAGGTGAGCTTAAGAAAGAGATAGAGTCCC
>CAYSEE010000044.1:5011-7194 GCA_964429955.1 uncultured Clostridia bacterium
GTGAGCTTAAGAAAGAGATAGAGTCCCTTGAGGCAGCCAACTCTGATCTTAAGGCGACCAACGCCGAACAAGCCAAACTGATCAATCAGCTTACTGATAATTACTTCAAAAAGACGGGGGAATTAAAGGATGAAGTAGAATCTCTTAAGGCAAAGAACGCCGATTATGAAAATGCGATTAAGAGAAGTAAGAGAAGGACACCTTTATATATTGGAGTTGCGCTAATAGCTGGGTATGTTATCGGCGGTGGTTTAAAATAGAAAGGAAGAAAGATGACAAGGGGGTGAAAGGGAAATGTTAAAAAAGAGAGTGGTGGGCATTTTTGGATTAATAGTTGGAGTGTTTTTATTGATTGGCATTGGGATGGCTGAAGCGTCCTCTGAGGTAAGCAGCGATTCCTCTCTCACTCAAAAAGAGCTTCTAAATGAGTTGACCAAGCTGAAGAAAGAGATTGCCCAGATAGAAAAGATGACGACAGAAACAAGGGAAATTTCCATTGAATCAAGATTAGAAGCAGCTAAGTTTAAAGAGGAAGTTTTGGCTAAGTTAGGAGTATGGCGAGGAAGAGTAGCAGAAGGAATAATGATGGCCATAGAGGCAAAGGAAACAGTGGACAAATTGGAGGAGAGAATAAAAGGTCTTAAAGTCGATGTTTCCCTGGCAAAGGAAATGGCTGCAACAGCCAAAATTCAAGCTGACCAGGCGAGGAAAGAAATCGAAGAATTATCCACGGAGACGCACAAGACAAGGGAGCTTCTCTTGACAAAGGTTGATGCACTAACGGAAAGAGTGAAGAATTTAGAGGAGCAACTTGCGAAGCCAGCCCCTGAACTTCTCCCACGGAATATTTATAGGGTAAGGAAGAATGATAGCCTCTGGCGCATCTCGGGTTATAAGAATATTTACAATGACCCTTATCAATGGCCGAAGATCTATGAGGCTAACAAGGAGAAAATTGAGGATCCTGATTTAATTTATCCTGGGCAAAGGTTGTTTATTCCTCCCAAGAGTTTTCATAAAGTGCTCAAAGGTGAGAATCTCTGGTCCATCTCCAATTATGAGAGTGTTTACAACGACCCTTATCAATGGAGAAAGATATACCAAGCCAACAAGGATAAGATCGAGGATCCCAATTTAATTTATCCTGGACAAAAGTTGGTAATTCCTCAGGAATAGAAACTTAAAGATATTGAGAGGGGGAAATTTCTTCAAAATTTCCCCCTCTCAATGCTTCGTTTCCTTTCTTTTATATCTTTTCTCAAATCTCTCTATCCTTCCCCCGCTATCCACAAATTTTTGTTTCCCTGTGAAAAAGGGATGACAGTTAGAACAGACTTCTACTCTTAAATTTTGCTTGGTAGACTTGGTTTTATATTCTGCACCACAAGCACACCTGATGACAGCATCTTTATACGGTGGATGTATACCCTTCTTCATTATCTTATCTCCTTGTTTTAATTGATGAATTCTTTTCTAAATGAGATATTATCTCTAAAAACTGCTGATTATTTTCTGTCTTTTTCATTACCTCTATTACCGCCTCAATGGGATCCTTGAGATTCTGGCGATTTAAGTAATCCCGAAGAATCCAGATCATTTTTAGCTCCTTCTTGCTTAATAACAATTCTTCTTTTCTTGTTCCAGAGCGGTTGATGTCAATAGCAGGGAAAATACGTCGATCGGCCAATTCTCTGGTTAAACGTAGTTCCATATTGCCTGTTCCTTTAAACTCCTCAAAAATAACCTCGTCCATTTTGCTTCCCGTTTCCACCAGAGCGGTAGCCAGAATAGTCAGGCTTCCTCCCTCTTCTATATTGCGAGCCGCACCAAAGAATCTCTTTGGATAATGCAGTGTGTTAGCATCTATTCCTCCTGAAAGTACCTTTCCGCTGGTGGGGATAGTGAGGTTATAAGCTCGAGCCAACCGAGTAATGCTATCTAAGAGAATTACTACGTCGCGTCCCTGCTCTACTAATCTTTTAGCCTTCTCAATGACTAATTCCGCTACACGAATGTGGTGTCTGGGTGGTTCATCAAAGGTGGAAAAGGCTACTTCACCCCTTACTGAGCGTTGCATATCGGTAACCTCCTCAGGTCGCTCATCGATGAGCAAGACTATAAGTTCTATATTCGGATAATTAGTGGTAATGCTGTTGGCAATTTTCTGTAGGAGCATAGTTTTC
>CAYSEE010000045.1:0-7180 GCA_964429955.1 uncultured Clostridia bacterium
GTTTAGATACCGCAATCCTGTAGCCGGCGGAGATACTTTGGTAATAGCTATTTCCCAGTCAGGGGAGACCGCCGATACCCTGGCAGGAATAAGGTTGGCCAAGAGTAAGTTTCTTCAAATATTATCCATTTGTAATACCATAGAGAGCAGCGTAGCCCGCGAATCAGATGGAGTAATCTACATTTACGCCGGCCCGGAGATCGGGGTGGCTTCTACCAAGGCTTATACAGCGGAACTATTGTCCCTCTTTTTATTTACCATTTATTGGGGAAAAGTTAAGGGCACTATTACGGAAAAGAAGGCAAGATCGATGATAGAGGAGTTAGAGAGAATTCCCCTATATATGGAGGAAATTCTGCACAGTCAAAAGGACATTCTCGAATGTGCACGAAGATATTACCAAGCATCCAACTTTCTCTTTTTAGGAAGGAATATCAATTACCCTACGGCTTTAGAAGGCGCTTTGAAGCTTAAGGAAATTTCCTATATTCACGCGGAGGGATATGCAGCAGGGGAGATGAAACACGGGCCCATTGCCCTGATAGATGAAAAGGTTCCTGTGGTTTGCATAGCCCTTAGGGACTCCGTATATGAGAAGATGATAAACAACATCCAGGAGGTTAAGGCAAGGAAGGGAAAGGTCATTGCTATAGCCACTCAGGGAGATAACAAAATTAAAAAATATGTAGATTATCCCCTCTTTATTCCTAAGATTGAGGAGGAATTCTCACCTATCCTCTCCGTCATACCCCTGCAGCTATTAGCTTACTATATCGCCATAAAGCGAGGCTGCAATGTGGACCAGCCGAGGAATCTGGCCAAGAGCGTAACCGTTGAATAAAATGCTCATTTGCCCCATAAGGCCCTTTGATAAATTTTTATTATATCCTCTAAGGTAGCGGGGCGCGGATTACTGGCTAACTTTCGTTTATTCTGCATTACCTCCTCGGCAAATTTCCTTATTGTTTTCTCTTCTATACCTCGATCCTTTAAATTCTGAGGCAAACCCAGCCGCAGGATAAGTTTTTGAATTCCTTCAACCGCCTTTTTAGCCGCCTCCTCCCGAGGTAGGCCCTCTATATTCTCTCCCAGAGTCTTGGCTAAGGAGACGAATTTATCGTAATTTGCACTGAGATTGAACTCACATACCCAGGGCAGGAGAATCCCAATTGCCCTTCCGTGCGGAAGGCCAAAGTCTGTAGTTATTCTGTAACTCATTCCATGGACTAAAATGGTGCCTGTCTGTGCGATGACCATCCCGGCCAAGAGGGAGGCGTACAAGAGACGAGAGCGGACTTTTGTATTTTCCGGATTATCCATAATCTCTGGCAGATAATGGGCAAGGAGTTCAACCGCCTTTAGAGCTAAGACGTCACTAACAGGTTGGGAATTGTTGGAGGTGTATCCCTCGATAGCATGAGAGAGGGCATCTATTCCCGTATCAGCGGTGATCGAAGTAGGTAAGGTTAAGGTGAGTTGAGGGTCTACTAAAGCTACCTGAGGGAAGAGAAGAGGGTCGCCGATTGCCCTTTTTTGAGGGTGTTCCATTTGGGTATCGGTAAGAACGGCATAGGGGGTTACCTCGCTGCCTGTCCCTGCTGTAGTGGGGATTTCCACCACAGGTAAAGGAGCCTTTTTTACCTTATTTATTCCAAAGTATTGGGTTAAGGGAGCCGGATTGGTGAAGAGTATAGCCATTCCCTTGGCCGCATCCATAGCACTTCCCCCTCCTAAACCTACTATTACCTCACATTCTCTTTTCTTGATCAATTGAGCTCCCTTCTCCACCGTCTCAAGGGAGGGATTAGGTTCTACCCCTTCAAAGAGAACCATCTCCACCCCTGCCTTCCTTAGGGAATTTTCTACTTTTTGCAAGGCTCCCGTTTTTTTTGCTGAGTTTTTTCCCGTCACCACCAAGGCCCTTTTACCGAATTTTTTTGTCTCTTCTCCCACTTTCTCTATCATTCCTTCTCCAAAATAAACTTTGGTAGGAAGATACCATGTAAATTCCTGCATTTTATTTCTCCATTATCGTGTATTTTCCTTCTTGTTTGAACGGCGTAAAGTTTTTTCCTCCGCCTTCGTAAAACTTACCGAAGAATTCCACAAACTGAAGACGAGCCGTGTGAATGAACCCAGATAGGGTATTTATAGCTATATTTCCCAGATGACCTAATATCAAGATTATTACCATACACACAGGTCCTATGAGGGGGATGCCAGAGGCCATATTAGCTATGAGGTTTACTACGGTGGCGATTACGCTGGTGGCCAGTCCCAGGGCTAAGAGTCGGGAGTAGGAAAGGACATCTCCAAAGAGTGAAATTAGTCCGTACAGCTCAAAGGCTCCCTTTCCAAATCTTACAAAAAGGCTCTTACTTTTTCTTCCTGCAAACAGGAACAGGATTATAGCTGCGGATAAGAACATAATCAGACCTGGCGTGGTAAAAGATTTTCCCAGGACCCCCAGCTTACTCAGGCCAAATAAAATCACTCCTAAGATGAGCACAATCCAGGAAAGATGATCGAGAATAGCCGAGTTTATGTCCCCCTTTCTTAAGTCTTCCCAGAACGCTAAGACTATTCCCAACAAAAGGTGAACCACTCCGAGGGCCAATGAAATTACGAGAAAGACCATAGGTTGTTTTAGGGGGTCGAACAGGGTCAATCGCTTGAGAGGAGCAAAAAATGCCGGAAGTTGGGAGAACTGGATTCCAAACATCCCTCCCGTGATCGTTCCCACCACAATGGTTAACAATCCACTGATAAAGAGGATGGAGAAAAGCCTTTTTCCGCTTTCTCCTACCTGAACCTTTTTAGGGATGAAGTAAGCTAACAGGGCTAAGATAACTCCATAGCCTCCATCGGTTAAGCAGAGGGCAAGAAAGACGGCAAAAAAGGGAGCCAGAAAGGGAGTGGGGTCGATCTCAAAATAACGAGGTGTTCCATATAGTTCTGTCACCAGCTCAAAGGGCTTGAAGATCCTTTTATTGGATAAGGCAACGGGAATGTCCTTTTCCTCCTCCTCGTTGGGTTCCCTTATCACTATATCTATGAGAGAATAATCCTTTAACCCATTCCTTAGGGGTTGAATGTCTTGCTTTCTGATCCAGCCCTCTAAGGTGAAGGTATAAGAGCTTCTCCACGTATATGAGGTTGCCCTTCTTTCCTGGAGAAGATTGTAAAAATGGTCATAGAAGGCCATTAGCTTAATTTTTTCCTTGGTGATTCTTTCCAATTCCTCCCTTATTTTCTTAAGCTGGTCATTTATCTGGGCAACACTTCTTTTAATCTTTCTCAACTCCTCCTCCGGTATTCCCTTGAATTCTTTGAATTGAACCTTTTCCATTTTCACCTCTTGAGAGAGGGATTCTATGTTTTTCTCCAGCTCCCTTATGTAAGCGAGCAAAAAGTAAATCTTTCCTTCTCCCTCCTGGAGGATATGTAGGTGAGCCCCCTTTAGTCTGGATATTTCCTTTTCGAGGGCATCCCTCTTCTCTTGAGGAATTATCCCCAATTGGTAGGCAACCGACTTTGTTCCCTGTAGTTTTTCAAGGGAGATGGGAAGCTTTCTCCAGGGAAGGAGAAACCCGTAGCGCTCCAGAAGATTCTTCTTCTCCTCTCTCAGAGTTTCTGATTTTCTGTGTAGCTCTGAGCATCTATCACAGATTTTCTCCCAGTCAAAGTTCTTAATCCAGTTAAGAAATTGCCTTCGAGAGATTACCCTCTTGCTGGGGAAAAGACCTAACCCAGCTCCTGCCTTTTCAAATTGTCCCAGATAGCTAATGGTCCAGTTGAGCTTGGAAAGCTTTTCCTCTATATCATCGGTTTTTATTTTCGTCTGTTTGAAAACGGAGGAGATTAAATTTCCCTCCACTTTCTTGAGTTGAAGCACTCCTAATTCGCTTAATCTCTTTATTATCGAGTTGTGTGCATCCCTGTCGCCTACAATATACACTTTTCTCATCTCACATACAGCCATTTTTAGTCCCTCTCCTTAAAGCATCGATTCCTTAGCTTTTTTTACGATAAATTCTATTATACTTTTCGTTTTCTTTTTGCTTTTATCATTAATTTCCCTTCTCCCCTTTTGAAATTCCTCTCTTATTTTTTTAATTTCTTCCTCTGCTTCGCCTAATAATTTTTCCCTTATCTCCTTTCCCTTGGTTTCCGCCTCTTTTTTGCTCTTGGCGATAATTTCCTCTCTTCTCTTTTTTGCCTCCTCTATTATCCTTTCCTTTTCCCTTTTTCCCATTTCCAGGGATTTTTCTGCTTTCCTTTCCGCCTGCTCTATCTTTTTCAAAATTTCCTCAGGCATCTTTATCCCCCAAATTTAATTATTTTTATTTTCGCCTCTTTTAGCATTTCGCTGGCAAGCTTATCCGGATACTCCCCTTTAAACACGACCTTTACTATTCCCGCATTTATAATCATCTTGCTGCAGGTTATACAGGGTTGGTGTGTGCAGTAAATGGTAGATCCCCTTATGGATATTCCATAAAGGGCAGCCTGGATTATGGCGTTTTGTTCCGCATGCAGACCCCGACATATTTCCTGTCTTTCCCCTGAGGGAATGTTTAGTTTTTCTCGAAGGCATCCTGTTTCCTCACAATGGAGCAGATTTCGAGGAGCCCCATTGTAGCCTGTGGTAAGAATTCTCTTGTCTTTAACTATTATAGCTCCTACTTTTCGTCTCAGGCAGGTAGAGCGGCTGCTTACAAGTTCAGCAATTTGCATAAAATACTTATCCCAGCTGGGACGTCTTTCCTTCATCTTTGATCTTCTTTTAACTTCTTCATCACTCCTTCTACTCCCTTCTTGATTTCAAGGGCGCATTTTCGATAACTTTCTAAGGAGCCACCTATGGGATCAAAAATTTCCTCCTCCTTTCTTAGCCCAAATTCCTTGAGTAGAAATACCTTTTCCCTGGCAGAAGGACAAATTTCGCAAATTTTTTCCTTATGTCTGTTTTCCATTGTTAAAATTAAATCAGCCTCTTTTATCATCTTCTCGGTTAAGGGAGTGCTTAGATATCCTGAGATATCAATATCATACTCTTTCATTACCTTTATGGCGAACTCGGTTGGTTTCAGGCCTGGCAGGGTGCTTGTTCCCGCCGAATGTATTTTAATTTCTCTGTTTTTCTCCTTCTTCCATATTCTCTTCAGAAATCCCTCCGCCATTGGACTTCGACAGCTATTTCCCGTGCAGACAAGGAGAATGTCCTCATCTTTATCCCATATCTTCCTTATCCCTTCCCATGATAGCCATCCCTCCCTTATTACACGAGGTGAGGGACCCGTAACATCTATTACTGTGGATTCCTTGCCCAACGGAACCTCTCCTCCATCTATAAGCAAATCCACCCTCTTTTTTAAGGCTTCACTTACTTCCTCCGGTGTTAATGGGCTCTTCTCCCCAGAGATATTGGCGCTGGTAGTGGCCAATAAAAGCCTGCCCTTTTTTATTATCTTTTGAGGAATGGGATGAGCGGGAAATCTTATCCCCACCTTTTCCTCGCTTACTAAGGTAGGGGGACAGGATAAGCTTGCCTTGAAGATCAAAGTCAGAGGACCAGGCCAAAATTCGCTTATTAACCTTCGTGCTTTCAGGGAGGTGATCTGAGCGAAATATGAAGCTTCTTTCTTCTCCCCTATGAAGAGAATCAAGGGCTTTTTTGAGGGTCTATTTTTTACCCGGTATAATCTGGCCACTGCTTTCCTATTTTCAGCATTGACCCCCAATCCGTAAACCGTATCTGTAGGAAAGCAAACTATCCCTCCTTTTTTAACCAACTTTATTACTTCTTCAATTTTCTCATCTTCTGGTTGAACAGAGCTTACCTTAACTATCCTCGATTTATTCCGCTTCACTGTCTTACCTGTCCCTCTCCCAATACAATAAATTTGGTGGTGGTTAACTCACCGGCCCCCATTGGCCCCCGGGCGTGCAACTTTTGGGTGCTGATTCCTATTTCAGCCCCTAAGCCAAACTCTCCCCCGTCGGTGAACCTGGTGGAAGCGTTCACATAAACAGCTGCTGAATCCACCTCTTGCAAAAATTTCCTCGACCTGGAGTAACTTTTGGTGACGATGGCATCGGAATGATGGGAACCGTATCTATTGATATGAGCAATGGCCTCATCAATTCCACTCACCACCTTCACGGAGAGAATTAAGTCCAGATATTCGGTTGACCAATCCTCCTCTGTGGCTTTTTTAACATTTGGGTCAATTCTGCAGGTTATCTCATCGCCCCGAATCTCCACCCCTGCGTCCTTGAACCTTTGGATCATCTTGGGCAAAAATTTATCAGCGATCTTCTCATTTACCAATAAGGTCTCCATAGCATTGCACACTCCCGGTCGTTGAACCTTGGCGTTGAAGGCTATCTCCTCGGCCATTTTCAAGTCCGCTTCCTCGTCTACATACACGTGACAGACCCCTTTATAATGCTTAATTACAGGAATGGTAGAGTTTTTGGTGACCATCTGAATCAGGCTTTCCCCTCCTCGAGGGATGATTACATCTATATACTCATCCAATTTCAACATTTCCTCTACTACTTTTCTATCCGTGGTTTTTATTAGCTGAGCGCATCCCGGGGGTAACCCTACTTCCTCTATCGCCTCACTTAGAACATCGGATAGGGCAATGTTGGAGTTAATGGCCTCCGATCCCCCTCGCAGGATGACAGCATTTCCCGCCTTCAGACAAAGCCCAGCTGCATCCACGGTGACATTGGGGCGGGACTCGTAAATAATTCCAATTACTCCCAGAGGAACCCTTATCCTACCAATTAAAAGGCCGTTAGGCCTTCTCCACATAGATTCTATCCTTCCCACAGGGTCCTCTAATTTAGCTATCTCCTTCAAACTATCGGACATCTGTGTAATTCTCTTCTCATTTAAGGTCAATCTATCTATAAGAGCGCGGGATAGCCCTTTTTTCTCGGCAAAAATAATATCCCTTCGGTTTTTCTCCTGGATTTCATCCTTGCGAGCTTCTAAGTTCTCTGCCATTCTTAACAAAGCCTCGTTCTTTGCCGTAGATGAGAGATTGGCTAATTTCTGAGCGGCTTCCTTAGCCTGCTTTGCTATCTTTAATACTTCCTCCCTGAGCTCCATTTACCCCTCCTTTTTTGAGATATAGGAATTTCAATAATTGATACTATTAGAGTT
>CAYSEE010000046.1:0-6992 GCA_964429955.1 uncultured Clostridia bacterium
GGCAAGAATATGTCTTATTTTAAATGCTGGTCTTCCTCCCTTTTGTAAATATTCGACAGATGAACCTCTATAACAGGAATATTGACGGCCAAGATGGCATCCCTTATGGCAACACTGGTATGAGTGTAGGAAGCAGGATTAATTATAATTCCATCTGCCCAATCCTTAGCCTCCCCAATAAGGGAGGTAATTTTCCCTTCGTAGTTTGACTGTTCGATCCTCACCTCACAATCCAGATTTTTTGCTTTCTCTCTAATCATCTGGTTAATTTCGGCAAGGGTGGTTTCTCCGTAGATATTTCTTTCCCTTATTCCTAACAAGTTAAGGTTTGGCCCATGAATTACCAATATGTGCTTCATTCCTCAAGCTCCTGTAAGGCCTCTTTTATCAAGGAGGAGGAGATCTCCTCGGCGATGAAAACGCTACCTATATTCCTCGGAAGGATGAAGTGTAGCTTTCCTCCTCTTATCTTTTTATCCAGATATAGGGCATTCCAGAATTTCTCCTTATCTATCCCCTTTAAAGTGGTGGGCAAATTTAACCTGTTTAGGAGATTTTTCAGCCTGATGAACGAATTCCGAGGGAAAAAGTTCATTTTTAGAGCGATACCTCCTGCTGCCACCATTCCTATGGCCACAGCCTCCCCGTGCCTGTATCTTCTGTACTCAGTCGCCGCTTCAATGGCATGGCCAATGGTATGGCCAAAATTTAAAATTTGCCGTTTTCCCTCTTCTCTTTCATCCTCCTCCACTACTTTGGCCTTAATTTTTATCGATTCCCTCACCATATGGTGAAAGACCTTTTCATCCAGGCCTCTTATCCTCTCCACATTCTTTTCTAAGTAGGTAAAAAGCCTTTTATTCTTTATCATACCGTATTTTACCACCTCAGCCAATCCTCCTCTAATTTCCTTAGGAGGAAGCGTTTTCAAGACTGACAGGTCTACGTAGACGAATTTTGGCTGATAAAAGGAGCCAACTAAGTTCTTTCCTTGAGGCAAATTCACCGCTACCTTTCCTCCCACGCTGGCATCTACCTGTGCGAGGAGGGTGGTGGGCACAATGACGAAATTTATCCCCCTGAGGAAGGTGGAGGCGACAAATCCGGCCAGATCCCCTATTACCCCTCCTCCCAGGGCGATAATTGTAGAGGAACGTTCGAGTTTAAATTCAAGACACTCTTTGTATAGCCTCGAGGCCCAGGACAAGCACTTATACCTTTCTCCCTCCGGAACCTTTGTCAGATAAATTTTGAATCCAACCTTATCAAGGCTGTCTCTTACTATCTCTCCGTAAAGGCTAAAAATACGCTTGTTGCTGACGATTAAAAGCTTTTCCCCTATAGGAAATTGCTTAGCTATCTTTCCAATATCCCTAAGCTTTGCCCCTATATAAACAGGATAACTGCGTTTATCTAAGTCGACAGTGATTAATTCCATCTTTCCTTGGCCACTACTCTATCTCAACTTTCTCGGATAGGGGAGGCATAAGAGTCCCTTTTCTTAAGAGTTGTTATTATTCTTTCTACTACTTCCTCGTCGCTTAGCTTAGAGGTCTCGATGGTGAAATCCGCCTTTTGATAATATGGTTTGCGTGTCTTTAGCAGGTCCTCGATTCTTTTTCTTGGGTCTTTGCCCTCCAGGAGAGGACGTTTAGAGTCGTTCGCCGTTCTCCTCCAGATCGTCTCTGGATCCGCTGAAAGACAAATGATAAAGCCATTTTTTCTTAAAGCGGCTACATTCTCCTCTTTTAAGACTACTCCTCCTCCCGTGGCGATCACGTAATTATCCCGCGAGGCGACCTCTTTGACCACCTGTGTCTCCACCTTACGAAAGTAACCTTCTCCTTTTTCCTGAAATATCTGGAAAATTTTGCGCTTTTCCCTTTTTTCAATTAACTCATCCGTATCAAGGTAACCCATCCTTAGCCTTTGGGCCAGTTTTTTCCCTACGGCACTTTTGCCCGTTCCCATAAAACCAATTAACACGATGTTCATTTGTGAGTTAAAACCCTTTGATATACTCCATATAGCTTGTATAGTTTCTCCTTACTTCCTCTATACTGTCTCCTCCGAACTTCTCCCGCATAGCTCTGGCGATTTCAAAGGCAACTGCCGCCTCTCCAATGACTGAGGCCGCTGGAACAGCGCAAATGTCGGCTCTCTCCTTTATTGCCTTGACCTCTTTTTTGGTGACCAGATTCACCGAGCTAAGAGGTCTTCTTAAAGTAGATATTGGTTTCATAGCTGCCCGAAGAATTATCGGCTCTCCATTGCTCATTCCTCCTTCTATACCACCAGCATTGTTTGTTCTTCGATAAAATCTTTTCTCTTCAGAATCATAAAATATCTCATCCTGCACCTCAGAGCCAAACCGCCCTGCAGCGATAAACCCCAATCCGACCTCCACTCCCACAATGGCCTGAATGCTCATCATTGCCTTGCCCAATCTTGCGTCTAATTTAAGGTCCCATTGAATATAATCACCCAAGCCTATGGGAGGGCGAGTGACTATAACCTCAAATATCCCACCCAAGGTATCGCCCCTCTCCCTTGCTTCATCGATTAAGGCGATCATATCCCGTTCAGTTTCTTTATTTAAGCAACGCACAGGGGACCTTTCGATCATCCGATAATTTGCCAGGGCAATGCTCCAGTCACTCTCGTCCCTTATCCTTCCAATTTGGACCACCCGGCTGTAAATGGAAAGGCCAAATTCCCGGAGAAACTTCTTACAGATTGCCCCTACTACTACACGGGCGACCGTCTCTCGAGCACTGGCCCGTTCTAAGACGTTTCTTATGTCCTTGAAGTTGCGCTTAATCGCCCCTGCCAGGTCCGCGTGTCCCGGACGAGGACTTGTAGCTGATGGAACCTCCTCAAAAGAAGTCTCCCCTTCCTCTATTCTCATTATTTGTTTCCAGTTCTCCCAGTCGAGATTTTTGATCATCAGGGCAATAGGACTTCCGATGGTCTCACCGAGACGAACACCGGAGAGAATCTCGACTCTGTCCTTCTCGATCTTCATCCGTCCTCCCCGGCCATAGCCAGATTGGCGTCTTTCCAGCTCTTGGTCGATGTCCCTTCCTGTTAATTTTAGCCCTGCCGGTATTCCCTCCAGGATGGTGATCAAGGCCTTGCCATGCGATTCTCCAGCGGTTAAATAGCGCAACATATTTCCTCCAATGCCCTTCTCATCGTCCTTATTGGTGCCCTCTGATGGGTCCAGATTTCAAAGGAAAGGGCCCCTTGATGGATGAGCATTCCTGCTCCCCCCATTCCTGAGAGCCCTCTTTTCCTGGCCGCTCGGAGCAGCTCCGTCTCTCGATTATAGACAACATCGTAGACAAAAGTGGTCTTGGCAAATAAGTCAGGATTTATCAACAGAGGATCCTCAGGGGACATACCAACGGAGGTGGCGTTAATGAATAGGTCCACTTTGCTCATTATTTTGGATGAGTTCCTACGGGAAAAATCAAGAAAGGATAGCTCGCATTTATCTTTAAAAGTCTTTTCCAAGTGAGCCAATAAGGCCTTTGTCTTTCTTGCGGTTCGATTGGTAATCGTCAGTTTTTTCACACCCGCGTTGACCAGGGCGAAGGAAATTGCATAGGCAGCACCTCCTGCTCCCATTAGAAGGACATTTTTCCCCTGAGGGTTAAATTCTCCCTCTGTGGTTAATGATTTGATAAATCCTTCCGCATCTGTGTTATAACCGATTAGCTTGCCTTTTTTGTTGTAAACAGTGTTCACCGCTCCTATTATCTTTGCCTCTGGAGAGAGCTCGTCAAGGTAACTCATAACCTTTTCTTTAAAAGGCACGGTAATGTTCATTCCTACTATATTTAATGCTCTCATCGCCTTGATAGCTTTCCCTAAATCTCTCGGTCTTACCAGAAAGGGAAGATAGGCAAAGTTAAGCCCTACCTGTTTAAATGCAGCATTATGAAGGATAGGGGAAAGAGAATGAGCTATGGGATATCCAATTACTCCTACTATTTTTGTCTCGCCAGTAATTTTCATTGCTTTTCTATTATATAGAGCTATCCTGCCTTGTCAACAGAGTTTAATAAACTTCCATAAAAGAAGTGCTCTCTTGAAATATCTTCCTTTCAGATAGGAAAGACTTGACTTCGGGAAAGTTCTTAACTTAAGGGAAGGGTGATTTATCATTTAAGTGAATCATTTTTTCAAAATCTTCTCTAAGGTCTTTTTCTCCTTCAATTATATTTAGACGACTAACAAAGGGACAACTACAGAATTTAGCCTTACAAATTCTTGCCTTATCGAACAATTTCAGACTTCCTTTAAAAATATTGCCTAAGCTGGTTAAATCGCTTGGACATCGGTTCACCTTCCCATCAGGGTGAATCCTTATGAAGTTCTTTCCCGCAAGGCAAAGTCTTCCCTTATACGATGGTAGGCCAAAGATAAGCTTTTCTGCTACGGGATCGACTGAATACTTCATTATTAACCTTCTTTCCTCTTCGGTGTAACTCTCAGGATAATGGCTTTTTCTCAGTCGGAATCTTTTCTCATCATAATATCCTCGGAAGATCTTCGGTTGCAGGGTTAAACCGTATGATTTGAAGAGGGCTATATATTTTTCCAACCTTTTTAAAATGGGTGGATAGGTGACAATCGAGAGAATAATTGAGAATCCGGCATCTCTTAATAACAGTGCCTTTTTAATGAACTCGTCAACTTTGTTCCGTTTTTCCAACTCAACAATATGAAAGGCGCAGTTCAGATAAACTATTCTGTTTGGCTCAATTCTGTCCAGGAATTTTTCTATATTACAAGAGAGATTAGTGTCGATGTGAACAAGATGATTTGTGGTTAGCTTTTCCACTATTTCGACCAGCCCCGGATATAAAAAGGGTTCTCCTCCACTGATACCAATCCACCAGGTGAATCCTGTCTCATCAAAACCTCTGACTATTTTCTCAGGAGAATATCTCTTTACTGCTGGATGCTCTTTTTTGGTGTGACCAAAACAATACTCACACTCAAAGTTGCAGGCAGTGTTAAAATGCCATAGGGCAAAATGAGTGATATTCTTTAAAACCCCTTCCCGCATCTTGAGCTCCTTTAACTAATTTAATAAACTTTTATAAATTTCCTCAAGTTTTTTAACCTGAGTGAACAAATTGAACTTCTCTTCCACAATTTTCCTGCCTTGCCATCCCATCTTATCCCAGATTTCCGGATGGGTTATGAGATAGTTGAGCCGATCTGCCAGTGCATCAACATCTTTTTCGGGGACCAAAAAGCCCGTCTTTTCGTCTACCACCAGCTCGGGAATCCCGGCGTGGTAGGTTGAGACCACAGGCAGCCCCGTAGCCATAGCCTCCTTTATTGTATTTGGGATTCCTTCTCTATCCCCATTTCGGGCTGTAAGGTTGGGAGAGAGAAATATATCCGATTCTTCCATCTTTCTTTGGACTTCCCTATGGGGCAACATCCCTAAGAATTGGACGCTATCCGAGAGGTTAAGGGATCTTACCAGGCTTTCCATCCTTTTCTTCAACTTTCCATCACCGACGAGGGTTAAGGTTATATCTTTATGAATTCTGTGGACCTTTGCAAATGCCCTTATTCCATATTCAAATCCCTTTTTTTCCACAAATCTTCCGCACATCAAAATTTTTACTCCTCGTCCACCGGGTCTTCTTTTTCTAAACCTGAACTTATCGACGTCTATACCACCGTAAAGGAGGACTATTTTCTCCGGAGGACATCCCAGCTTCACCACATCAGCCTTCATTTTATCTGACCTTACCAGAAAAGCGCTCCCTTCCCTGAAGAGCTTTTTTATCTTCAATCGATAGATAAGATCTCTGGCAAAAACAGAGACATCTATACCATGGAAAGTGGTTAAAAGAGGAAGGTTAAGTTTTTTACATGTTGGCAGGATCATCATCCCTCCCCACCCAAAATGAGCATGTACCAATTTTGCCCTGTTGATCAATAATGCCTCAGTAAACAGATTACGCCTTAGTCCTTTCTCTATCCTTCGTTTGGGAAGGGTTGATTCTGAAAGGATATTCTTATGGGGGAAAAGATTTACATTTATCAGCTTTTTTGTAAGGATAATAACATTGAACCCTCTTAGATTTTTTATCTCCTCATATATAAATGTCTCTGAAATGGGAAGATAGGTTTTGACAAAGCAGGCTATAGTCTCCTTCACTTTAACCTCTTTATTTTAAGGTATAGGAATTTCAATAAATTTCCTTGGATTATATTAACTAACACTCAGGTGAACGAAAAATTAATAAAGGGGGAGCAGGCCCGACTTGCCCGAGCGAAGCGAGGGTCGGCTTTGCCGATCGGGCCGTTGAGGGGGAAATGCGAAGCATGTCCCCCTCAAATATCTTGCTCTGCAACTATATTACATTTCATAAGAACTCTGTCAAGCTATCGCTTTCTTGACACTGAAGAAAAAACTTATTAAACTTTGTCAAAGAAAGGAGGTTATAGATGCAAAGAAGTAAAGTGTTTTGGATTCCTCCCGATGAACCCTGGGAGAAAATAGAGAAGTTATTTGTTTTAAGTGGAATAAAAGAGGCGATAGAAAGAGAGGACATCGTAGCCATAAAAATGCACTTTGGTGAGCTGGGCAATACTCGCTATATTCATCCCACCTTTGCACGAAGACTGGTGGACTTGGTGAAGGAGGTAGGAGGTCAGCCTTTTTTAACCGATACCACTACCCTTTACAGACGCAAAAGGTCCACCTTATTTGACTATCTTTCCACTGCGGCTAAGAATGGATTTACCAGCGAAACTATGGGCTGTCCCATTATCATCGCTGATGGACTTCGTGGCACCAATGGGAGATGGATAGAACTTGAGTCTTTTTCCAAATTTAAAAAGGTAAAGGTGGCTCAAGCTATTTATGAGGCGGACTTTTTGATCTCTCTCGCTCACATTACCTTTCATCCCGAGGGAGGTTTAGCTGCCTCCATTAAAAATATAGCTATGGGATGTGC
>CAYSEE010000047.1:0-6988 GCA_964429955.1 uncultured Clostridia bacterium
CGAGGCAAAAATGAGCCATCAAGAGATTACGGAAAGGGAGCTAAGAATAATAGATGAGGTGAGCAAAGATTTAAGCCTTACCCAGAGGGATATATCGCGGAAGGCGGGGATATCCTTAGGAATGGTCAACATTATTCTCAAAAGGCTGATAAGGAAGGGCTATATAAAGGTAAGACAGTTAAACGGGAAGAGAATTCAGTATATCCTTACTCCCAAGGGATTTGCGGAGAAGACAAAAAAATCCTATCACTATATCCTGAGGACGATCACCTCATTAAGGCGGATGAAAGGGAGAATTCAGGAGGTAATATTGAGAGAATACGAAAGGGGGCAAAGAAAGTTCATTATCCTGGGTGATGATGAACTGGCGGATATTGTGGAAATAAGCCTCAGGAGCTTAAATAAAGCGGATATAAGGTACAAAAGGGTCGCTCGGGAAGAGCAAATTGAGGACAAGGGGGCAACTATATTAGCTGTTAATCCCAAACCCGGCTCAAAAAAGAGCGATAGGTATTTGGACATTTTAGCCAGTATAGCAGAGTTTGAGTGAATCTGGGTTCGGAAATAGGAGACATCGATGCGTGTCCCGTTGTTGGATTTGAAGGCACAGTATCAAAGGATTAAAGAAGAAGTCAACGCCGCTATTCAAGAAGTAGTTGAATCACAGCGCTTCATTCTGGGCCCATGGGTGGAAAAACTGGAGGAGGAAATTGCCTCTTACTGTGGCACAAGGTTTGCCATAGGGGTGGCCAGTGGGACAGATGCTCTGCTTCTTTCCCTGAGAGCAATGGACGTCCAATACGGGGATGAGGTGATAACCTCTCCCTTCACCTTTTTTGCCACCGCCGGGGCGATCCACAATGTGGGAGCAAGGCCCATATTCGTGGATATCAAGTCAGATACCTTTAACCTCGATCCCCAAAAACTCTCTGAATGTGTAGAGCTTCGCTTATCCAAGGGAAGGCCATCCTCTCAGAAAAATGGACGCCTTAAGGCGATCATACCCGTTCACCTCTTTGGTCAGACGGCGGACATTGGCCCCATTTTAAGAGTAGCTGAGAAATATAACCTCAAAGTAATCGAGGATGCAGCTCAGGCAATAGGAGCCGAATACATCGATCACAAAAGAGCAGGGTCCTTAGGGGATTTAGGATGTTTTTCCTTCTTTCCCTCCAAGAATTTAGGTGGCTACGGGGATGGAGGAATGGTGGTGACGAGTGATGAGGAATTAGCAGAGAAGATAAGGATGCTTCGCATTCATGGATCCAGGTTCAGATATGAGCACTCCCTGGTGGGATATAATAGCAGGCTGGATGCTCTTCAGGCAGCTGTGTTGAGGGTGAAGTTAAAATATTTAGATGAGTGGTCGGAAAGGCGCCGGAAGAATGCCGAGCGCTACAACCATCTATTTAGAGAGGCTGAACTGGCCTCTAAGAATTCCAACCCCCAGGCTACGGATTTATCTGATTATCCCATCATTCTTCCCCAGATATGCAAAGGACAAAGACACATTTTCAATCAATACACAATAAGGGTGAGGGGAGGGAAAAGGGACGAGCTGCGAAAATTTCTGACAGAGAAGGGAATTGGAACGGCCATTTACTATCCCATTCCCCTTCACCTTCAGGGATGCTTTCATTACTTAGGATATAAAAGAGGAGACTTTCCTGTGGCGGAGAAAGCGGCTGAGGAGGTGCTTTCTCTTCCCATTTACCCCGAGCTCACCTTCGAGATGCAAAATTACGTGGTGGAGAAAATAAGGGAGTTCTTCAGATTTCACTAAGCGCTTACATCTCGTATCCCAATTCCCTTAAGGATTCCTTGCGCCTGCGCCATCCCTTCTTTACCCCTACTCGAAGGTCTAAATAAATATGGCAGCCCAATCTCTCTTCTATGTCCTTTCGGGATAGCTTTCCTATCTCTCTTATCATTTGCCCGGATCTGCCAATGAGAATTCCCTTTTGCGAGGAATGTTCTACATAGATAGTTGCTCCGATGTAAACCAAATTTTCCTTTCTCTCCTCAAAGCTTTCCACCTTGATCAGAGTTGAATAGGGTATTTCTTGGCGAGTAAGAAGGAAGATCTTTTCCCTGATGAGCTCCGCCACCAAAATCCGCTCAGGCTGATCGGTAATTAAATCAGAGGAATAATAAGCAGGGTGAAAGGGAAGATGTTGAATGACTTCTCCCATCAGGATGGAGATGTTGGTTCCCCTTTTGGCTGAGATGGGGACGATTTGAGCAAAGGAGAAGAGATTTTCATATTCTTTCTGCAAGGACTCCAATTGATTTTTCTTTACCCTGTCCATCTTGTTTATGGCCAAAAAAACGGGTTTCTTTACCCCTTTTAAATTCTCCAGGATGAACTTATCCTCCTCCGATATAGCGAATGGCTCCACCATCACCACTATTAAATCCACCCCATCCAGGCTCTTGAGAGCTTCCTCAATTATATATCTATCGATGGGGGTTTCGACCCTGTTGAGATTAAGTATCCCTGGGGTGTCTAAGAAGATTACCTGAGCCTCGTCAAAGGTTACTATTCCCCGAATGATGTTTCTCGTGGTCTGAGGTCGAGGAGAGACAATGGTAATTTTTTCCCCTACCAGATAGTTGAGAAGGGTGGATTTACCCACATTGGGCCTTCCTATTAAGGTGACAAATCCTGACTTAAATTTCTCCATATTTGTTTTCCTTTATTAAATAATGGCTCCTACAACTCCATTAGTCAGGGGGGAGGCATAAGAGTTCCATTTCTTGATAAACTAAAAAGCAGGGGGTGGAATTTTTAAAGGATGGGAAGATATTTCTCCAGCTCGTAGGAGGTGACCTGGGAACGATAATTTTGCCATTCTATTTTCTTATTCTCTATAAATTTAAAGAATAAGGAGTCGCCAAGGGTTTTTCTTAGCCACTCGCTTTTTTCGGCTAACTTTATTGCCTCCCATAAGCTTCCAGGAAGTTGGCCTATTCCCTCCTTTTCTCTTTCCTCTTCACTCATCTCATAAACATTTTTCTCCACTGGATCCACGAAATCGTATTTTTTCTCTATCCCCTCCAACCCCGCAGAGAGCATTACGGCAAAAGCAAGGTAAGGATTACAAGCAGGATCCGGAGATCTTAACTCCACGCGGATAGCCTTCTCCTTTCCTGGTTGATATAGAGGCACTCTTATAAGATCAGATCTGTTTCTTAAGGCCCAGGAAAGGTATACAGGGGCTTCATACCCAGGGACCAATCTTTTATAGGAGTTAACCCATTGATTGGTGATCAGGGTAAACTCAGGGACATGTCTTAGCAGGCCAGCGATGTATCTTTTAGCGGTCTCCGAAAGATGATACTTATCCTCAGGATCAAAAAAAGCGTTTCTTTCCCCCTTAAACAGGGATTGATGAGTATGCATACCACTGCCGTTTTCTCCATAAATGGGTTTGGGCATAAAAGTAGCATAAACGTTATGCTTTAAGGCAATTTCCTTAACTATAAGACGATAGGTCATAGTATTATCAGCCATAGTCAAGGCGTCGGTATATCTCAGGTCAATTTCATGTTGGGATGGGGCAACTTCATGATGGGAACATTCAACGGATATTCCCATTTTCTCTAAGGTAAGTACCGTCTTTTTGCGCAGGTCGCTGGCTATATCCCGTGGAATGAGGTCAAAGTACCCACCTTTATCTAACCCCTTTGGAGGTATCTCGGGGGACTGGAAGTAAAAATACTCCAGTTCCGGTCCTACATAAAAAGTATATCCTAAGTCAGAAGCTCTTTTCAGGTTCTTTTCCAACACATACCGGGGGTCGCTCTCGTAAAAACTTCCGTCCGGCTCCAGAATATCACAGAACATCCTTGCGGTCATCCCAAATTCATCAGAATCCTGGGGGAGGAAGCAGAAAGTGGAGGGGTCGGGCATAGCGATCATATCGCTTTCCTCAATTCGGGCAAATCCCTCAATGGAGGATCCGTCAAAGCCAACCCCTTTCTCTAATGCTCCCTCCAGCTCCTCCGTCGTAATGGTAAAACTCTTCAGAACCCCTAATATATCGGTAAACCACAGGTAAATAAATTTTGTCTTGTATTTCTTAACCTGTTCTAATACCCATTTTTTATCATGTTTTTCCCTTTCTCTTTCATCCACGGTTATACTCCTCAAGAACTCTTTCTTGAATTGTCCTTCTTAACTCCTCGTTTAGAGGGTAAGCGGTATCTATGAATTCTCCATTGGGCAATTTGCGTGAGGGCATAGCCACAAAGAGACCATCTTTCCCTTCAATGACCTTTAATCCATGTATACGAAAAGAGTCATCAAAGGTGATAGTTGCCCATGCTTTAAACCTGTTCTTGCCTTCGACCTTTCTTACTTTTACTTCCGAAATTTCCACCTTAAGCCTCCTTCTTAAGCCTCTTTAAAGCTTTTGTCTATCGGTTGAACGAGATAGACCTTTCCCCTCTTTTGCAATTTATTTAAGATATTTTCCGCCTCTTCTCTTTTTTCAGTCACACCAAAAATGGTAGATCCGCTTCCTGTCATCAAAGCTCCATATGCGCCCAACTTAAGCATATCCTCCTTAATTTTCCGCATTAAAGGAAACTCTTCAAAGGCCACCTCCTCTAATTTATTGTATAAGAATGCACTTATTCCACATAGGTCTTGTCTTTTTAAGAATTCCGTCAATAGATTAACATTCAATCTTTTTTTTGTCAACCCTACCCTTATTTTCTTATAAATCCATGAGGTGGAGATGGGGATTTTTGGGTTTACCAAGACAAACCATCCCTTTTTTATGGGAGGGAGAGAAAGGATATTTTCACCCTTTCCCCTTACTAAGGATGTTCCACCCTTAAGACAAAAGGGAACGTCTGATCCTAATTCCTCCGCCCATTTCAAAAGCTCCTGGTAGGGAACATCTACTCCGAAAAGCCTGCTCATTCCTTGTAGGGTAGCTGCGGCATCTGCACTTCCTCCTCCCAGCCCAGCCCTCGTCGGGATGACCTTATGAATTTCAATCTCTACTCCCTGCTTTATCTTCAATCTCTTTAAAAAAAGCTCCGCTGCTCGATAACAGAGGTTCTCCTTTCCTGAGGGAACATCAGGATCATCGCACCACACATTAATTCCTCCTTTAAGCTTTCTCAAGATGAGCTTGTCGTAGAGGGTTACCGATTGCATTATGGACTCGATCTCATGATAACCATCATCTCGCTTTCCCAGTACATTTAAATAGAGGTTTACCTTAGCCGCTGTCTGAAGAAATAACTTCCTCAATTATATCTCCCTGGTTTTATGGGGGAAACGGAGACTAAAGCCTTCCCTCCTACCCGGTAAAGTCGGATCGTGACAGCCGAGTTAACTACACTCGGTATATCCACAGGACCTGCAGATGTAACAACCACCTTCATATTCGATAACGCTGGAACCACATTCAGGGCAGGCACCTATCCATCTGCCCGAATAGATTGAAGCATCCCTTTGAGGTGAGAGATTAGCTTCGGCTTTTCCTGTTTTCCCGGGAGTTTTGGTGGAAGATAGGGGCATTGCCCTGTCCTTCTCCCTGGAATATCTTTGGTCCTGATATAACTCAATAGCTTTAGCTACGGCGTCGGCACAGGAAAGCACTTTATTTTTCCCAAATCCATAAGACCGATCGCAGCTTATTCCTTTAAGTTGCTTTACTATCAACTCCCACGAAATGCCACTTCTTAAAGCCAGAGAAGCTAATCTTCCAATGGCCTCTGTCTGCGATGCCGAACAGCCGCCGGCCTTGCCCAACTGTGCAAAGACCTCAAAAGGCCTTCCCTCTTCATCCTCATTTATAGTGACGTAAAGATCGCCACATCCGGTTTTCATCTCTATGGTCATTCCAAAGGTTACTTTAGCTCTTGGTCGAGGAGAAAGCATCCTCCTGTCCTCTCTTTTAGTTTCGCCTATATTGACGACCTGTTTTTCTCTACTTCTATCCCGATAGACAGTAATTCCCTTACAACCTGACTTATAGGCCAGCATATAGGCCTTTTTTATGTCCTCCCTGGTAGCCTCCTCAGGGAAATTGATTGTCTTCGATACCGCATTATCTGTGTATTTCTGGAAGATGGCTTGCATCCTGATATGGTCCTCAGCCTTTATGTCAAAGCTCGTAACAAAAATTTTTTGTATCTCTTTGGGCACCTCCGAAATTCCCTGACAGGAACCCCTGTTACCCGCTATCTTTTTCACCAGCTCATCAGAGTAAAATTTGGCATCCTTGGCTATCCTCTTAAATTCTTCGTTTGTATAATAAAGCTTTTCACCCCCCAAGACCTCCTTATAATACACCAAACTGAATAAAGGCTCAATTCCCGATGAGCAGTTAGCGATCATACTGATGCTTCCTGTGGGAGCTATGGTGGTCGTAGTAGCATTTCGCAGCTTAACCCCCTTCTTATCATACACGCTTTCCTTGTAATTGGGGAAGACCCCTCTTGTCTTCGCCAATTCCCCTGAGGCCTTTTTTGACTCTTCCTGGATGAACCTCATCACATTTTCCGCGATATCCAAGGCCTTCTGGGAATTATAGGGTATGCCAAGTTTGATAAGCATATCGGCAAATCCCATGACCCCAAGGCCGATTTTTCTATTTGCCTTTGTATTCTTCTCGATTTCCGGGAGGGGATATTTGTTCACATCGATGACGTTGTCTAAGAAATGCACCGTAGTGTGAACAGTTTTTTTAAGCTTATCCCAATTAATTTGGGCATCCTCCACCATTCTGGATAAGTTGATACTCGCCAATACACATGATTCATAGGGTAAAAGAGGCTGCTCCCCGCATGGGTTGGTGCTTTCTATCTTTCCTAAATGCGGCACCGGATTATTCTGGTTTATTCTATCCAGGAAAATTAAGCCCGGCTCACCGTTCCTCCAGGCCATCTCTACTATCTTATCCAGGACCTCTCTTGCATTTAACCTTCCCACTACCTTCTTGGTATGGGGATCTATTAAGTCATAATC
>CAYSEE010000048.1:0-6918 GCA_964429955.1 uncultured Clostridia bacterium
AGAAGATGAGGTGATGGAAGCAGCTGGGGACGCCGATGGGATAATCAATCAGTATGCACCTATTACTAGGAGGGTAATTGAATCATTGAAAAGGTGCAGGGTGATCGCTCGCTATGGAGTAGGCGTGGATAACATCGATGTAGAGGCAGCTACTGAATATGGGATCATCGTGGCAAATGTCCCGGATTACTGTGTTGATGAGGTCTCCACTCATGCTATGGCTTTGATCCTTGCCTGTGCGCGAGGGGTAACTTTGCTTGATAGAAAGATAAGGGAGAAAAAGTGGGATTTTACCTTAGTCAAGCCTCTTTTTCGAACCCAGGGGAAAACCCTCGGTCTCTTTGGCCTGGGAAAGATTGGAAGAGCAGTGGCTCAAAAAGCTTCAGGGTTCGGTTTTGAAATTATCGCTTATGATCCCTACGTTTCCAAAGTCAATGCGGGAATAGAGCTGGTTGAGTTTTCTAAATTGTTATCTGATTCGGATTTTATCTCCATTCATGCTCCGCTAACCGTTGAGACAAGGCATTCCTTTGGAGAAGATGAGCTAAGATCTATGAGGAAAACCGCCTATTTAATAAACACCGCCCGAGGGGCCATTATCGATGAAAAAGCTCTATACAAGGCCCTTAAGGAGAGATGGATCGCTGGAGCAGCTCTGGACGTTATGGAGAAAGAGCCGCCTGATTGGGAAAATTCCCTCCTGAAGTTGGATAACATAATTATCACTCCTCATATCTCCTTTTATTCAGAAGAATCCTATGTTGAGCTGAAGACCAGGACTGCTGAAGCGGTGCTCTCTGTCTTGAAGGGAGGATTGCCCAGGGAGATTGTCAATCCTCAGGTTGTGAGGGGAAAATAATAATCGAAAGGAGAGGCGTTTATGAGTAAGAAGGTTGTTACCTTAGGGGAGATTATGTTGAGGCTATCTCCATCCAATTACAAAAGGTTCATCCAGGCTGACTCGTTTGATGTAACCTATGGAGGAGGGGAGGCTAATGTTGCAGTTTCTCTTGCTAACTTCGGACTCGACGCCTATTATGTGACCAAGCTTCCCGTAGGTCCCATAGGTGATGCCGCCTTGAATCATTTGAGACGATTTGGCGTTAAGACGGATTACATCGCAAGGGGAGGGGATAGGCTGGGAATTTACTTTCTGGAGATAGGTGCATCCCAAAGGCCATCCAAGGTGATCTATGATAGAGCTCATTCTGCTATAGCCGAGGCAAAAGTGGAGGATTTTGACTGGAATGAGATCTTCAAAGATGCCGAGTGGTTCCACTTTACAGGTATAACCCCTGCCTTAAGCGATGCGGCAGCAAAGTTATCCCTGGAGGCGGCAAAGAAGGCAAAGCAAAATAACGTTAAGGTAAGCTGCGATCTTAACTATCGTGGAAAGCTCTGGAGTCCAGCCCAGGCCAATAAGGTGATGACATCCCTTATGGAGTACGTTGATATAGCTTTAGGAAATGAGGAGGATGCAGAGAAGATCTTCGGCATCAAGGCACCCGAGTCCGATGTCGTCGCGGGTAAACTCAGCGAGAAGGGCTACAGGTTCGTGGCTGAGGAGCTGATGAGGAGGTTCGGCTTTGAGTTAGTGGCCATCACCTTAAGGGAGAGCTACTCGGCATCGGACAACGGCTGGTCTGCTATGGCCTACGATGGAAAGAATTTTTACACTTCAACTAAATACAGGATTCATATAGTGGATAGAGTGGGCGGAGGAGATGCATTCGCCGGGGGTTTGGTCTACTCTCTAATTAATGGAAAGGGAGTACAGGAGGCGTTGGAATTTGCTGTTGCTGCGGCCTGTTTGAAGCATACCATACCCGGTGATTTTAATATGGTAGGTGTGGATGAGGTAGAGTCCCTTCGGAAAGGAAATGTATCCGGTAGGGTGCAGAGGTGATAAGATAAGGAGGATAAAATGCGGGATAAGTCTTCTAACCTTAAGATGCTGCTCGATATCGGACTTGTGCCGGTGGTCAGGGCATCCTCAGCTGATGATGCTATGAGGATAGTCGATGCCATCAGGGAAGGGGGGGTTAACACCATTGAGATAACTATGACCGTTCCCAATGCTATTGGGGTGATGGAAGAGGTGGCCAAGAAGTTCGGGGACGAGGTTTTGTTGGGAGCGGGGACGGTGCTGGATGCTGAAACCGCCAGGGCGTCAATTTTGGCCGGTGCTGAGTTTGTGGTCGGTCCCTGTCTTAATGAGGAGTTAATAAGAATATGCAAAAGATATGCCAAGATAGTTATTCCCGGGGCGATGACACCAACCGAGATATTGAGGGCATGGGAGAGAGGAGCCGATATAGTGAAGGTGTTTCCAGCTGGGAATTTGGGAGGTCCTAAGTATATAAGAGCGATAAAAGCACCCTTGCCTCAGATTTTGCTTAATCCCACCGGAGGAGTTAATCTGGAGAATGCCGGTGAGTTCATCAAGGCAGGGGCATCCGTCATCTCTGTGGGCAGCGCCCTGGTGGATAAGAAAGCGGTAGCCGAGAGAAGATTTGAGATATTGACCGAAAAGGCAAGGAGATTTTTAGAGGAGGTAAAAAAGGCGCGGGTCGGTTAAAATATTAAGCAAAGTGGGCCTGTTTAACACACGTTCAGGCTTAATAATAGCCTTCATTACCATTTGTCTTCCCTTTTGCACCTGGATGTTAAAGGGATTTTTTGAATAAAAATTTGAAGATACTCCTCGGCCTCGCCCTGAATTCTCTCCTGATTCATTTCTGAAATCTTTTTTCCTGGGACAAGGAATATTTGCTTAACAAATCTTAGAGTATCCTACAACGTTTCATCGAAGAACTATCTCAGAGAAACCGAGTTGACGTATCTTTCTTATTTGATATTATTAAGCTCGGCAGAGAGTAGGGGAACGACGATAAAAACACTGAATCCAGAGTAAACTAAAAGGGGTAGGAGTGAAATAAAAGCTGGGGATAAGGATATGTTAAGAAAGGAATTTGACGTTGGGGGGCAGGCGGTTATAGAGGGGGTGATGATGCGCTCGCCGAAGTTCATCACCATCGCCATCAGAAAGAGTAGCGGTGAAATTATGGTAAAAAAGGAACCCTATATTTCCCTTACCAAAAGATTTAAGTTCCTAAATATTCCCATAATTAGAGGAGTGGTGGTGCTTATTGAGACTCTGTATATCGGCGTAAAGGCCCTGACCTTTTCGGCCAATGAGGCGATCGAGGATGAGGAGTCAAAAGCTACTAAAGAATCCGAGGCAGAGGAGGATAAAAAAGGGGAAATATTTACAAGCATATGGCTATTTTTAATGGTTATTCTCGGCATCGGCCTGGGGTTTCTTTTGTTTTTTTACCTTCCCTTGTGGTTAACCGATCTTCTTGGCGTCAAAACGGGATTTTTGTTTAACCTCGTGGACGGGATTATCAGGATAGCCATTTTTTTAATCTATATATGGCTAATTACGCTCTGGAAGGATATGAGGAGAATATTCGAGTATCATGGCGCCGAACACAAGAGCATTCATACCTTAGAGGCAGGGGAGGAGCTAACACCAGAGAATATGAAAAAATATCCTACCCTTCACGCTCGATGTGGGACGAGTTTTCTTTTGATCGTTATGGTGGTCAGTATTGCCATCTTTATGGTGTTGGGAAGACCTAAAACCTTGGCCGACCGATTGGTGAGGTTCTCGTTTATCCCACTAATTGCCGGCATATCTTATGAATTCATAAAATTATCTGGCAAGGTGAAGAACAATAAACTTGCTAAGATTCTCATCGCCCCAGGGCTTTGGCTTCAGAAGATGACTACCAAGGAGCCTGATGAGAAGCAAATGGAAGTGGCCATAGCCGCCTTGAAAAACGCTCTCGATTAACCTGGATTAAGTAGAAGATGGACAAGCCCATAGTGGGAATTACCCTCCTCTTTATGGCCGGCATAATTTCAGGAAGATATCTTGATCTTTCTCTCCTGCCTCTTTATTTGATCATCGTGGCTCTAAGTGGATTAGCTCTTCTTTTTTACATCACAGGTAAAAGAAAGGCGGTGACCTTATTTTTATTCCTCACCATTTCCCTGATAGGCCTCTGGGAATTTCGCTATGTGTATTTCCCACATTCTCCCTCGCATATTGTAAATTTTGTTTCTTCCTCGGGGTATGCGGAGATAACGGGGTACGTAGTTAATAAGCCTCAGTTAAGGAAAGGAAGGGTTGAATTCGTTTTAGAAGCGCAGCGGATAAACATTTTTCATAAGGAGGAAAAAGTAGAGGGAAAGGTCTGGGTGAGAAGCTATTTTCCCTTGCAAAACTATGATTATGGGGATATGGTAATGGTGAGAGGAAGATTAAGAGAACCGACCTCATCGGAGGAAGGATTTAGCTGGCAAAGATATTTATCTTATCAGGGAATATGGGTTGAGGTTAATATAGGAAAGGTAGAGCTTATAAAGAAAGGTAGAGGAAATTTCTTGATAAGGCAGGCTTATAAAAGTAAGGATTGGATAGTAAGGGTGATTGAGCATACTTTGTCCGAGCCATATTCCGGCATTTTAAAGGGAATTATGCTTGGGGATAAGGACTCCTTATCCCCTGAGGTCCAGGATTATTTCCTGAGAACAGGCACAGCTCATATCCTTGTGGTAAGCGGGCTTCATATAGGCTTGATCTTGTTCATCCTCTTTGTCTTCTTCAGGAGCATAGGGCTTTCTCCCAGATTAACCTCCTTAGCTGTTATTCCCCTTTTGGGATATTACGCTGTTCTCACAGGGCTGCGAGCCCCGGTGGTAAGGGCTACTTTAATGACAATAGTGGGTCTGGTGTGCTTTCTCATAGGTAGAGAGACACATCTATTGGTAATTCTCAGCTTAGCTGCGGTTATCATTTTAATTTTTAACCCTCTTAGCTTATTTACGGTCAGCTTTCAACTTTCCTTCATAACGGTAGGGGGAATAATCTATCTTGCTCCTCATTTGGAGGGAAAATTACATAAGCTACCTTCCTGGCTGAATAGACCTGTAGCTGTATCCTTAGCCGCGCAACTTTCCATTCTCCCTTTAATAGCCTTTTACTTTAACCGACTTCCTCTCATAGGGGTGGTAACCAATCTCCTCATCGCCCCTTTGATAACCATTATCTTAGCCCTGGGCTTTTTGACCTTAGGAGTGGGAATGGTAACCATAGAGGGAGCTAAGATATTGGCCAATACCAATTGGGTGACGCTCGCTGCCCTTTTGAAAGTGGTTAAATTTTTTTCCTTTCCTCAATCAAGGTTTCTTTCCTATTTAGCCTGTCCTTATGTAAGGCCATTTCCTTCCTGGCTGTTTTTCCTTTATTATTCAGCTCTAATATTAATGCCCCATTTTACTAAGATAAAAAAGCCAGATGAGGGAAAAGAAAATGAAAAATTATCAACGAACAGGAGAGAAACTATGGCAGGGGATTAGCCTTAACGTCATCCTGCTGGGGATAGTTAGTCTCATCACCGATGTAAGCAGCGAGATGATTCATCCTCTTCTTCCTATGTTCATCGTTGCCCTGGGAGGAGGGGGATTGGCGATAGGCTTAATTGGAGGCTTAGGAGATAGCCTGGCCAGCATATTGAAGGTTTTTGCTGGATTTTGGTCGGATAAATCCGGAAAGAGAAAACCCTTTATATTCTCCGGCTATGCCTTATCCAGTGTATGCAAGATCTTTTTAGCCTTCTCTACAATATGGCAACATATCCTCATCTTAAGGCCAGCCGAGCGGATAGGAAAGGGTCTCAGGACTGCCCCTCGAGACGCCATCATTGCCGATTCCTCCGTTGAGCAAAGAGGAAAAGCCTTTGGCCTTCATAGGGCTATGGATACTGCAGGGGCGATTGGGGGCTCATCTCTTGCTTTTCTCCTTTTTTACTTTTTAGGGCTCAGCTTTAAAATCATATTTCTCTTAGCGGGTATTATCGGAGCATCTGCCCTTATCCCCCTTCTTTGGGTGAGGGAGAAGAAGAGGAAGCCAAAAAAATCTTTGTCCTTGAGGATAGGCCTTAAGGGGCTATCTAAGCCTTTAAGGTGGTTTATATTTATCGCTGTTCTTTTCAGCTTAGCTGATTTTAACTATATGTTCTTCCTTCTCAGGGTAAAGGAGGCCTTTCCCGATCCTAAGGTCTCGGTTGCCCTACCAATTCTTTTTTATATATGGTTTAACGTCATCTACACCCTGTTTTCCCTCCCTACGGGGGTGATTTCTGACAGGGTTGGGAGAAAACCCATTCTTATGCTGGGGTATTCTTTATTTGGAATTACCTGCCTCCTCTTTATTTGGGGAAGGTCCTGGGCTCATTTTTTACTCCTCTTCGGACTCTATGGACTGGTCTATGCTTTGGTGGATGGACAACAACGCACCTTTGTCTCTGATTTAAGCAAGGAGGAACTCAGGGGAACCGCCCTGGGCACCTTTCACACATCCATTGCCCTGGCTAATTTGCCGGATGGCCTTATTGCCGGATATCTCTGGCAATATGTTCATCCATCGGCAGTCTTTCTTTATGGAGGGATAGCGGCCTTCTTGACTGCTGGATTGTTCACTGTTCTCAACCTCAAAGGAGTATTCAATTCCGTTAAATAAGATTCAGCTTGGATTAGGTAATCTACCAGGTCTTTGTTTGGATGAGGGTCACTTAACCTCCCAATTCTTGACGCGGGAGTCCCCATATGTTAGAATTAGGAGCGTTGGTTGTCTGGTATTTTCTTAAATGAGAAATAAAGGAGGAGGAAGGAGGTGAAAAAGGATTAGCAAGCAGGGTGAATGAGAGAAGAGGGATAATTAATTAAGGTAAATTAGAAGAAAAACAAAAGGAAAGAATAATGATTAAAAGAATTTACAAACGTTTATCAGTGTTAAGCGTAATAGTTACCATTTTGTTATTGTTCAATTTGATTGGTCCTGCCTTCAGT
>CAYSEE010000049.1:0-6869 GCA_964429955.1 uncultured Clostridia bacterium
GAAGGGAGAGGTGCATATTCGCATTACTGCAAAGTTTAAGGAAAGGAGGCTACTGGAAGAAAGGATTCGGGAGGTGGAGGAAAGGATAAGGGCTCGATTGGGCGACTATATCTACGGAGTAGATGAGGACACCTTAGAGGGGAAAGTGGCCTCCTTGTTAAGGAAAAAAAATTTAACCGTGAGCGTAGCTGAATCCTGCACGGGGGGCCTACTTTCTCATCGCCTGACCAATATTCCCGGAAGTTCAAACTATTATTATGCAGGAATTGTCAGCTACAGCAATGAGGCCAAGTCTCATTTTCTGGGTGTCTTACCCCAGGTTATTCAGGAGAGAGGTGCGGTAAGTCCAGAGGTAGCCGAAGGGATGGCTAAAGGTGCCAGGGAAGCCGCAAATACGGACTTGGGAGTGGGAATTACCGGTATCGCTGGCCCTACGGGAGGTACCCCTGAGAAACCGGTCGGGTTGGTTTATATTGCCCTTTCCACTTCGGATGGGGAAATCTGTCAGAAGTTTCTCTTCCCCGGAGGAAGGGACGAGGTCAAGTGGAAGGCCTCTCAAGCCGCTCTGGATTTACTCAGGCAATACCTACAAAGGGATCGAAGATGAGGATTATTTTTGTGACCAGCTTTCCACCCCGGGAATGCGGAATAGCTACTTTTGCCAGAAATCTGGTGGAGAGCCTGGAGGAAGTTGATCATTCTCTGGTCTGTGAGGTAGTTGCCATCAACGGTGGAAGACATAATTATGGGAAAAGGGTAAAATTTGAAATTGAGCAGGAAAGATTGGAGAGCTTCTTGAGAGCAGTTGATTATGTCAAGAAGGAAAATGTAGATTTAATCAATGTTCAACATCAATTTCTTCTTTATGGAGAGGAAGGGGAGTTCACCATTCCTTTTTTAAGGAAATTAAAGGAATGTGTAAGGGGCTCGTTGGTTACCACCATTCATACCCTTCCCTCTTCTCCTTCCCTGGGGGAAGAGGGGGCAATAAAGGGAATTGGCGCAATCAGCGACAAGCTCATTGTTATGATTAATTATGCTAAGGACCTTTTGAGAAAAGTATATGGAATAGAAGGAGAAAAGATAGAGGTTATACCTCACCCCATTCCTTTAATGCCGCAAACACCCGTAGAGGAAGCAAAATCTACCCTGGGTCTGGTAGATAAGGTTATCCTGTGTAGCTTTGGATTGCTCAGAAGGGATAAGGGGCTTGAGTATGTAATAGAGGCCTTACCCGAGATAATCAGGAAAAATCCGAATGTTTTATACTTAATTATTGGTAAAACTCACCCTCATCATAAAAGAAGAGAAGGAGAAACTTATCGAGAGGGGTTGGCTCTTAAGGCAAGGAGATTAAGAGTGGAAAAGCACATAAGATTTATTGATAAATTTCTCTCCCTGAAGGAGTTATCTACGTATTTAGCAGCTACCGATGTTTACCTTGCTCCTTATGTAGGAGAACAGCAGGTTTCCAGCGGAAGCTTAATCTATGCCCTTAGCCTGGGAAAAGTGTGTTTATCCACTCCTTATCCATACGCTAAGGAGGTTTTAGGTGGTGGAAGAGGACTTTTTATTGAATTTAAAAGTGCGAGCTCTATTGTGGATACAGTGAACAAGGTATTGGAGGAGGATAAGTTAAGGAGAGATATACAGCACAGGGCTTATGAATACGGACAAGCTCTAACTTGGCCCAGGATAGCCAGGAAATATTTAGAGTTATTCAAATCTTTAATCCTATAAGTTGAAGAATGGGAAGATTCAAGTAGGAAAGGAGGTGACAGGGTTGAAAAATTGGTTTAAGAGGAATACCTTTCATAGTGAGGAATTTTCCAATATGGGAAAGTTAATTAAGTTAAAGGAACGCCAGGGCCTTACTATTTCCCTGGGCATTCCCACTCTTAACGAGGAAGATACAATTGGAGAAATGGTCTCCGTTATTCGTCACACCTGTATGGAGGAATATCCCCTTCTGGATGAGCTGGTAGTTCTTGATGACGACTCCTGGGATAGAACGAGAGAAGTTGCCTCTGAAGCAGGGGCCAAGGTATATTTAATCAACACCTTTTTGTCAGAGGAAGGCTCTCATCGAGGAAAAGGAGAAAGCCTCTGGAAGAGCCTTTATCTATTAAAAGGCGATATTATAATCTGGTTGGATGGGGATATAAAAAATATGCATCCACGTTTTGTCTATGGACTATTAGGTCCTTTGCTCAAATACAAGAGGATAGGTTATGTAAAGGGATTTTATCGTCGTCCCTTAAAGGTGGGCAGCACCTTACATTCAGCCGGAGGAGGAAGGGTGACGGAGATTTTAGTTCGCCCTTTGCTTAATTTGTTTTTTCCTGAACTATCTGAGGTAATACAGCCCTTGGCAGGCGAATATGCAGGAAGAAGGGAGATCTTAGAGAAGGTTCCCTTTTTCAATGGATATGGGGTGGAAATAGGACTGTTGATAGATATTTATAAGAGATTTGGTCTTAAGGTCATTGCCCAAGTTAACTTAGAACAAAGGATTCATCATAACCAGAGACTGCCTGCTTTGAGTAAGATGTCCTTTGCCATTCTGCAGGCCTTTCTCTCTCGAGCAGAGGAGATGGGAAAACTCAAGCTCCTGGACGAATTGAATGATAGTTTAAAGATGGTCAGATATTATAGAGGGAAACATTATTTAATAGATAAGAAGATCAGGGAGATGGAAAGGCCACCCATTATCAGTCTTGATGCTTACCAGAAAAAGAGAAGTAAAAAAGTTTAAAGTTAAAAACCGGGGAAAATACAATGATTACCTTAATCTTAGTTCGTCATGGCCAGACCGATTGGAATAAGGAGGCTCGCATCCAGGGGCAGAGCGACATCCCCCTTAATGAAGAGGGAAAAAGACAGGCGGAGAGAATTGCTCGCCAGCTAAGCAGGAAGAAGATCGCTGCTATATATACCAGCAAGCTTAAACGGGCTTATCAAACCGCTCATACCGTCGCTCGACCACATTGTCTGAAGGTGGTAAAAGACGAGAGACTAAATGAGATTGCCCAGGGAGATTGGGAAGGTCTTACCTTAAGTGAGGCGAGAGAAAAATATCCAGTTCTTTTCGAAAAGTGGCTGAGCGTTCCCCTGCAGACAAGGCCACCCGGAGGTGAGAACTTGGAGAGTGTGAAAAGGAGAGTCGCTGGGGTGCTAAATGAGATCATAAAAAGGCATCCCTCTCAGACTGTGGTTATCGTTGCCCATGAGGTGGTGAACTCTGTAATTAAATCGATCTGCGAGAGGATCGATTTAAGAAATATATGGAATTTGCATTTTCCAAATGCCTCTTATGAGGTGATAAAGGTGGAAAATTGAAGAAAGCCAGGATTGCTATTATGCATTATTCCTCTCCTCCGATAGTTGGAGGAGTTGAATCCGTGTTGGAAACTCAAGCAAAGCTATTTACGAGAAACGGCTATTATGTGAAGGTAATTGCAGGCAGAGGCGAAATGATTCAACCGGAGATACCCGTAAGTGTTATTCCAGAGATGGATTCCCTTTATCCATTAAACCAACGGATAAGGGAGGAATTGGGAAAAGGGGAAAGAGGGGAGTTTGAGAAGCTAAGAAGAAAGATAAGGTCAAAATTGATTAAGGAATTAGAGAAGATAGATATTTGTATAGCTCACAATCTCTTCACTATGCCCTTTAACATTGCCTTAACCGCTGCCCTGCATAACCTGGTTATGGAATACAAGAGGAAAAAATTTATTAGCTGGTGTCATGATTCACCCTTTTTTGATCCTGCTTACAAGTCCTTTCTTTCATCCATCAATGTAGACTCTTACCCCTGGAGTCTTCTACGTAAACCACTTAAGAATTTACTATACGTAGCTATCTCCGAGCAAAGGCGAAAGCAGCTGGCTAAGTTATTAAGAATTGAAGAGGGGAAAATCGAGGTGATCCCCAATGGAATTGATATCGGGACATTTTTAAATTTAAAGAGCAAAGCCTTAGAAATCTTTGATAAGTTTTCCCTTTCAAAAAGTGAGCTGGTGATCTTTATGCCCACCCGTATAACTCCCCGCAAGAACATAGAGCTGGGTATCAGGATCCTGAGTGCGCTTGATCAGATGGGGATAGATGCTAAACTGGTTATCACCGGGTCCCCTGATATATATCGTTCAGAGAGCAGGGATTATTTTCAATTTCTCAAAAAAGTCTGCCGAAAGCTAAGTGTAGAAGATAAGGTAATTTTTCTTTGCGAGGTCAAGGATACTCAAGGGAACCCAATGAGGATCGATTTAGATTTTCTTCGTAGTCTTTACCTGATGTCGGATATGTTGTTAATCACCAGTCGTCAGGAGGGCTTTGGAATCCCAATTTTAGAGGCAGGTTTGGTGAAGCTACCTGTTTTTGCCTCCGATATTTCATCCTTGAAGGAAGTAGGGGGAAAAGGGGTAACCTATTTCGGCCTTGAGGAAAACCCCCTTCGGATAGCCGAAAGAATTGTAAAGTTCTTCAAACAACATCTCAGCAGTCATCTTTTCAAAAGGGTAATCAGGAATTATAGCCAGGAAGTGATTTTTAAGAAGAAAATTGAGCCGCTAATTCAAAACCTCGCTGCTGAGGAAATAGTTGACAGTTGTGAGTTCTTAGGGGATAGTTTTTAATTCACTCATAACCAACAACTCATAACTCTCAACTAAACTATGAGTATTCCGAGCGAGGGGACCAATTCTGCCTCTACTTACTGTAGTGGCAAAGCTTGTCTTTGCCTATGTCGAGATAAACTCGGCCACTACAAATTTTTACGAATCTTGTTAGGAGTTGACAGGGGGAAAATAATAATTATACTAAAGGCCAAACCATAATGAGGTGTGCCTTGCGAATTAAGGAAAGTATAGATGAGAGGAGGTGAGATAAGATATGCAAAGAAGAGCGAAGATATTAATGAGCTTGATTTCCTTCGGGATACTTTTCCTCCCCATAACTTGCTCTCCCCTTTTGGCCACCGAAAAAGTTCGGATCGGGATAACCCAGATCGTGGACCATCCAGCTTTAAATGCTGTTAGAGACGGTTTCATTGATGCGATGGCTGAAGCTGGCTATGTAGAGGGCAAAAATGTCGTCTATGACATCCAAAATGCTCAAGGGGATATAGCCACGGCTTCAACCATTGCCCGGAAGTTCGTCTCCGAAAAAGTGGATTTGATCTTCTCCATTGCTACTCCCACCTCTCAGGCAGCGGTGAATGCCACAACCACCATTCCCATTGTTTTCTCAGCCGTAACTGACCCCGTGGGTGCGGGTTTAGTCAAGAGCCTGGAGAGCTCCGGTAACAACGTCACGGGAATGTCCGACTTGACCCCCGTAGAAAGACAAATTGAGCTTATCAAGGCGATATTGCCGAAGGCAAAAGCAGTGGGAACTCTCTATAACGCTGCTGAGGCCAATTCTGTATTGACGAATGAGTTGGCTAAAAAGGCCTGCGAGAAGTTGGGAATGAGGTTGGTGGAGGCCACCGTCTCCAGCAGCGCTGATGTCTTTTTAGCTGCTCAATCCTTAGTGGGAAGGTGCGATGCCATCTATGTCTCCACGGACAACGCCACAGTTTCAGCATTGGACGCGGTGGTGCAGGTAACCAACAAGAATAGGATACCCTTAGTGCTTGCTGATCCCACCACGGTGAACAAGGGAGCTTTATTGGCCCTCGGTTTTAATTATTATGCGCACGGAAGAGAAACGGCGCCCATAGCTATAAAGGTCCTTAAAGGAACAGATCCGAGCGATATACCGGTAAAGTTCGCTACTGAATTAGAGATGTGGGTGAATTTGAAGACAGCCAAGGAGATTGGTTTCTCCACCTCTTCCCTTATTGACACTTGTAAGGAATTTGCAGATAAGTTGAAAGAGGAGGGGGGGAAGGTGGAGATCAAGATAGTTGGGGAGTAAGAGAATAAGGGGGGATTGGCGCAATCCCCCCTTAAAGATGAGATAAGGATGTTAGTGGATTTTATCTTGCACAGCTTGGAAGAGGGTTTTCTTTTCGCCATTATGGCTTTAGGTGTTTACATAAGCTTTCGGGTGCTGAATTTTCCCGATCTTACAGTGGATGGGAGCTATCCCCTGGGAGCGGCTGTTGCCTCAGTGATGATCTTCAGGGGAATGAATCCATTTTTGACTCTCCTATTCTCTGCTTTAGCAGGAGCTTTGGCGGGTCTTTTAACGGGTTCTCTACATACAAAATTGAAAATTACACCCCTTTTGGCTGGAATTCTTACCATGATTGCCTTATATTCCATAAATTTAAGAATTATGGGGAGACCAAACATCTCGCTCTCTGAGTATCTGGGGCATAAAACGGTCGTAACCATCTTAAAAGGGATTAATTTGCCCATACCTACTGAGTATTTTATTCCCTTAGTATTTTTTGCCATTGTAATGATCTTGAAGTTGCTGCTGGATCTTTTCTTGCATACCGAGATAGGCTTAGCCATCAGGGCTACAGGGGATAATGAGCAGATGATCAGGGCTGAGGGAGTAAATACCGACACGACTAAACTCATAGGCTTAAGCCTATCCAACGCTTTGGTTGCCCTATCAGGGGGCCTATTTGCACAATACCAGGGATTTGCCGATGTAGGGATGGGCATCGGGATGATAATAGCCGGTCTTGCTTCCGTAATCATTGGTGAGGCCTTAATTAGGGGAAGGACAGTTGGTCTAATGACCTTAGGAGCCCTCGTAGGAGCTGTCGCTTATCGATTAACCATAGCCGGGGCCCTTAAATGGGGATATAATTTTGGATTTAGACCCACCGACTTAAAGCTTCTCACCGCCTTGCTGGTGATCGTGATATTATCCTTCCCCTTCTTACGAGTTAAGATGAAAAAGCTTGAGGA
>CAYSEE010000050.1:0-6813 GCA_964429955.1 uncultured Clostridia bacterium
CTCTCCTGTCTTGGCTGCTTCCTCAGTGCCCGAGGCTATCTCGGCGATAGCAGCGGCTAATCTTTCTGCAATCTGCTGTCTCTTGGCTGAAGTGCGCTTTAACTTTACATCTTCCAAAGCTTTCCTCGCTGCCAATTTTCCCGTAGCCGGGCCTGTTGAGCTTCCTGCTCCAGACGCCTTGCTTTTCCCCACAGGGGGTTGGGCAAGTTTTTTTGGTTTTTCCTTTACCTCCGGCATTTTTCCCTCCTTACATTTTTGAGCATTGTTAAATAATTTAACCCGGATTCGGCGTTTTCATTGTTGCTCCTTTTCCTCGGTGTTTTGGAACGGTCGCTTATCCAAAACATCCTCGGCGGAGAGCTTGATGATAAATTTAATAGGTTGCCGAATTCAGGTTTAATTCTTTTAAAATTGAAAGCCGCAAGGCTTACTGGAATACATCAGCAGTAGCTTGCTACTGCACTCCGGTCTGCGAAGAATATAATTCACATTTACCTCGTTTGGGAATGTGGTGTATACCAGCATCTATTGACATATAATTCCTTTTTGCCGAATTTTAAATTAAAATTAAAATAAGCAGGGAGGTGAAAATGTCTATAGCTATAAGAAAAAATCCGAATGGAGAAAACTTCCGGGGTTTCCTGGCTTACTACTTTAGGAGTCGCTATGAGATTTCTTCTGGCATCGCCGACGCTCTGGCAGAGGATGTCTTACGATTGGTTCGAATTCTCAATCCTAATTCTTTTGAGGAAGGGCAGATTCTACGGTATGCAGTCAGCGTTACTGAACCACCCGGGAAACTCCTGAGAGAGTGCAAGTTTGTCCCGGTTAAACTTACCCTTTATGCTCCAGAGGATAGGGAGTACCGAGAACGCAACGGCCTTAAAGAACTCAAACTTAGAGTAATTCAGCGTATCACCAGTGAAGCAGTCGCTCAGGGAGGATCTTTAAGTCAGGAGGATATCGCAAGTCTACTTTTTCTGGATCGAAGAACCGTGGTAGACTACATAAAGGAGCTTGAGACCCGAAACGTGCAGATAATCACTCGAGCTAAGCTTCCCCTCCTGTTCAGTCAGAGAGTCGATAAGCTACAGATGATCAGGATGTTCCTGCAGGGTTTTGATGAAATTGAAATTGCTTCTTCTGTGGGATGTTTAGAGAGCTCTGTGAAGAGGTATATTGAGAAGTTCTTGAGAATTAGTCTACTTTATCGCCAGGGAATTGCAGTTTCTACCATTATTAAAGCAACAGGCATTGACTCAGAGTCCGTCGAAGAATGTCTCAATATTTACAATTCCGTAATCGCTGATGAGAAACTGGTCAGCTTCGCACACAAGATTTTCTCTTTCTACGAGGGACCAGGACTTCTCGAAGTATTAAAAATCAAAGAACAGATATAGGTATGTGGTATTTACCACATACCTATATCGGCAAAAAAGACAAAAACTTTAGTTTGGTAAGAAGAGGAGGGAGAGAAGCGGCGGCTACCTTGACCTAAAAAATAAAATTCGTATACTACATCTATATCATAATCGGGACAGGAGTATCTGGGAGAATTGGGCCAGAATTAGTTTTAAAGTAAACTCAGATGTGTTTAAAATGATGAAAGATTTAGAGATCAGATTAATCAAAAATAAAAAGGAATTGGAGGAGGTCTTTAAGGTAAGGGAGGTTGTCTTCATAAAGGGTCAGAATTGTCCAAGGGAATGCGAGATGGACGGACTGGATGATGATGCAGAGCATATCATCGTTAAAAATAGGGGAAAGACGATCGGCTGTGCAAGGGTAAGATTTTTGGAAAATAAGGCGAAGTTGGAGAGGATTGCCCTGCTGGAAAACTACCGCGGCAAGGGATTTGGCAGGGAGATTATGAATTATTTAATTAAGTATTGTAAGGGGAGAAAGGTTGAGGAAATTTTTCTTCACTCCCAGGTTTATGTAAAGGATTTTTATAAAAAATTTGGCTTTAAGCCACGGGGGAAGGTTTTCTTAGAGGTAGGGATAGAACACATCGAGATGTATATGAAGGTTTAATTTAATCTCTTTTTTGGATTTTATCTATTACTTCAGGATTGGGTGTTTACTTCTCTAAGGAGAGGTTTTCTTTGCTAAGATATTCTCGGTAAAACCTCATTACCCTATTCTGAAAGGTTACCGTTTGATTAATAAACGGTATCCCACCGGCGTTAATTACGGCGCTTAGACCCGCGTTGTAGGACGAGGCAATTTCCCTTTCGTCCCCATTCAGCCTTTTGGCGTTATTTGCCAATATTCTTACGCAGACATCGATGGCTAAGGGGATGATAAAACGTTGATCTATATCCATTAACTCCTCGTCGGTTTTACCGTTAACTATAGAGAGTAATTCTTCCTTATATCGCCAGAAAAGACTATTTGCTTGGTCTTCATGCCAACTTCCTATTTCTCTATATAGTTTCACCTGAAGGGAAAGCTTCTCATTCTCCTCCGGGGTGTTCTTAAAGCTTATCCTTTTTGCTGCTTCCTCCGCTTTCCTGTAATATTCCACTGCCATTTTCCTCTCGTCTAAGGCAATCTGATAATAGTAAGGGAAAAACACCTTCATTCCCAACTCATTTGCTGTAAAGGGCATTAATTGAGCAGGTCCTGCTGCGCCGGATGAGGAGATTTCGTATTTTCCAAAATTTGACTCTGCCTTGATGAGGGATAATACAAAAAGAGGGTCCAGAGGGTAGATTTCCTTATATTTTTCAATGGAGGATCTAATCAATTCAAGATACTCTTCCTCTGAAGTTATTTCCTCTTGCTCCAGATTGCCAACCTCCGGTTTTTGATTTATTGCAGAAGTTTGGTCTTGCTTAGATTCGGGAGGGAGATTGAGATTTTCCTCCGAACCCGCAACCTGGTTGAGACCAACAAGAAAAAATAAAAAAAATAAAATTAAAACTACCCTCTCTCTTCTCATTTTCACATTTTCCTGTCGTGACAATAAAAATACCTCATCCCTGAGGAGAAACCGCTTCTTTGCCTTCCCCTGCAGTGAGAGCTTTGATTTTTTCCTCCAATTCGTGAACCGTGGTTGTAAGGGTCTCAATTTTTCCCACGTTTTCCTTTAAACTTACTTCCAGGGAATCTACTCTGCCTTTTAGTCCCGAAACTCCTCTTAACGACATATAGCCTATAACCACAGCTAAAACCAAGGCAACTATAGCAATAGCCAGAGTTGTTATTGTAAACGCTTTACCCTGAGCCATTTTCATCACCTCCTTGATATATGCATTTTACTACCATATCACCAATTTCATCGGTATGCAGACCACTTCTGGCGGATAGATCCTTAATCTTTCCGGAGGATAGAACCTTAGCAATAGCATTATCCACTAACTTCGCCGCTTCTTCCTCACCTATTTGTTCCAGCATCATCTGAGCGGCGGATATAGCGGCTAAGGGATTAGCGACGTTTTTACCAGCGTACTTAGGAGCTGAACCATGTATGGGCTCAAACATTGAGACACCTTTAGGGTTAATGTTGCCCCCGGCAGCTATGCCCATTCCTCCCTGAATTATAGCTCCCAGATCAGTTATTATATCGCCAAACATATTACAGGTGACGATGACATCAAACCATTCTGGATTTTTTACCATCCACATACAGGTGGCATCTACAAAAGCATAATCTTTTTCTATATCCAGATATTCCTCCCCTACCTCCTTAAAGACCCTGCGCCATAAACTGTGAGCATAGGTGAGCACATTAGCCTTATCGCAGAGAGTAAGTTTTTTCTTTTTATCCCTTTTTCTGGTATATTCAAAGGCGTATCTTATGCACCTTTCCACCCCTTTTCTGGTATTTACCATCTCCTGAATGGCCACCTCATCCGCTGTCTCCTTTTTAATTATCCCTCCCAATCCAAGGTAAAGTCCTTCGGTATTTTCCCGAACCACCACAAAGTCTATATCCTCAGGGCCTTTGTCCTTCAGAGGAGTCCAAACCCCGGGATACAGTTTCACCGGTCGCAGGTTTATATATTGATCCAGACCAAACCGCAGTTTCAAGAGAATACCCTTTTCCAAGACTCCCGGTTCGACCCGAGGATCTCCCACTGCCCCTAAGTAAATGGCGTCCATCTCTTCAAGCTCTTTCAGGGCAGAATCCGGCAAGGTCTCCCCTGTCTTAAGATATCTCTCCGCTCCGAAATCATATTCTATGGTTTGATATTTAAATCCCACTTTAGCTGCTGCTGCCCTTAAAACCTTAAGTCCTTCCCTGGTTACTTCTGGTCCAACTCCATCGCCAGGAATTACCGCTATTTTGTATTCTCTTTGAGTCAACTCCATCCTCCTTGTTATTCTCTTGAAGCATAATGTTTGGAAGCGAGAGGACGATTTTAGTTACCCTTTTGTGGTATTATATCAGTTATTGAAATTTTTGCAAATTCTCTGCTTGTCTTGAGAAACAAGATACTTGAGGGGGACATGCTTCGCATTTCCCCCTCAACGGCCCGATCGGCTAAGCCGACCCTCGCTTCGCTCGGGCAAGTCGGGCCTGCTCCCCCTTTATTAATTTTTCGTTCACCTGAGTGTTAGTTAATATAATCCAAGGAAATTTATTGAAATTCCGATACCTTAAGTTATCAAAGGAAGAAAGCCTCGTTTTCTTGAATGTAGTAAAAAAATGTGTTATACTATGAGCCAAGTCTTAATATAAAAAGTAACAAATAGTAGGAAACTTCAAGATGAGAGAGAATGCTGAAAAATGTGCAAGGCTAATTAAGGAGTCAAAGTTCGTCGTCGCTCTTAGCGGCGCTGGAATTTCCACAAATGCAGGAATCCCGGACTTCAGGGGACCTAAGGGAATATATACTACGGGAAAATATGACCCGGATAAAGTCTTTGAGATAAGCCACTTCTTTCGTGATCCAAAACCCTTCTATGACTTTGCAAGGGATTTCGTAAAGACATTGAAAATGATAAAGCCGACATTTATCCATTATTTTCTTGTAGAACTTGAAAAAATTGGAAGACTTAAGGGAATTATTACTCAAAATATCGATGCCTTGCATCAAAAGGCGGGCTCTAAGAACGTGCTGGAACTTCACGGGAGCCTCTGGAGAAGTTATTGCCTGCAATGTGGCAGACAGTTTTCGTACGAGGAAATGGAGAGGAGAATTTTCGAGGAGGAAATCCCGAGGTGCAAATGTGGGGGAACAATAAAGCCAGATATCGTATTTTTCGGAGAAGCGGTGAAACATTTGGAGAATGCGGAAAGGCTTGTATATCAATCTGACTTACTCCTCATCATTGGCTCCTCTCTTGCTATATATCCCGCTGCAATGCTTCCTGATATAGCAAGAGGTAAAATAGTGGTGGTTAACAAAGGAGAGGTAAATATCTCCCCTGGTAAGGTGACGCTATTTATCCAAGAGGATGTTGATGATTTCTTCAAAAAGGTCTCCAGGTTTTTAACTCTCACCCTTTAGCCTTTTAGAGATCTTTCCCTCAAATCCTCTTTCCGTGGGATGGTAATATTTTCTATCTTTTAGCTCTTCTGGAAGATACTCTTGCTTCACCCTTGCTCCAGGAAAATTATGAGGATATTTGTAGTCCTTACCGTAGCCTAAATCTTTCATCAAAGAGGTAGGGGCATTACGCAGATGCAGTGGCACGGGCAAATTCATCGTCTTCTTTACATCTTCCTTAGCAGCTAAGAGCCCCTTATATGAGGCATTGGACTTTGGGGCAGAGGCAAGGTAGGTAGCAGCCTGGGCGAGGTTAATCTGAGCCTCAGGCATTCCCACGAATTCCACTGCCTGAGCGGCAGCTGTAGCTACGGATAATGCCTGAGGGTCAGCGTTGCCCACATCCTCCGAGGCAAAGATGATCATCCGTCTGGCAATAAAGCGAGGATCCTCACCTGCTTCAATCATACGAGCTAACCAGTATAGAGCGGCATCCGGATTTGAGCCCCGCAGGGATTTAATAAAGGCGGAAATGACGTTATAATGTTCTTCTCCCGTTTTGTCATATAATAAAGCCTTGCTTTGCAGAGCTTCCTCAATCGCCCTCAGGTCAATACGACGTATCCCGTCTTTATCCGGCTTAGCGGTATCAACGGCTATTTCCAAGGCATTTAGGGCAACTCGGGCATCCCCATTTGAGCCCTCGACAAGGAAATTCAAAGCCTCAGGAGCAATTTCCACCTCATGCTCCCCCAAACCTTTCTTCCTATCTCTTATAGCTCGATCCAGAATTTTCTTAATCTCGTTAAAGGAGAGCCTTTTGAGGGTAAAAACCCTGGTTCTGGAGAGAAGTGGTCCGATAACCTCAAAGGAGGGATTTTCCGTGGTAGCACCAATTAAGATGATCGTCCCATCCTCGACATAAGGAAGGAAGGCATCCTGTTGGGCCTTGTTAAATCGGTGAATTTCGTCAATGAAGAGAATGGTCTTCTGTCCGTAAAGTTTCATCCGAGTCTGAGCTTCTTTTACTACCTTCCGAACATCGGCTACGCCTGAGGTGACGGCGGAAAATTGAGTGAAATGGGATCTGGTAAGATGAGCGATAATGCAGGCCAAGGTTGTCTTACCTGAGCCGGGAGGTCCCCAGAAAATCAGAGAGGATAGCTTATCCTCCTCTATCATCCTCCTTAGAATCTTTCCCCTACCTACAATATGCTCTTGTCCCACGAACTCATCCAGAGTTTGTGGACGAATGCGGTCAGCCAGGGGAGCCTGATTTCTTTTACCTTTCCTCTGATCCTGAAGAAATAATTCCATATGTTGATCGTCCTTAGATAGCTTATCTTATAACTTGAGGTTGTGAGAAGGCTTCAGC
>CAYSEE010000051.1:0-6736 GCA_964429955.1 uncultured Clostridia bacterium
TGACAAGGCTCTTCTTAGGACACCCCCCTGGGAAAAGCCAGGCTATGACCATATAGAGGCATATAAAGAAAAACAGGAGATAAGAAAGGCCTTGTACAAAAAGCTTAATCCAGGTGGAAGACTGCTCATTTTATAGAATACTTTTTGAGCCTTCTCTGAGTTAGTTGAAAAAGATGAAAAAGACAGTAAAGGGATTTAAATGAGCAAGATAAGGTTTGGAATAATCGGGGGAGGTATGATTGGCCCATTTCATGCCGAGGCGATATCTCAATTAGAGGATGCCGAGCTTATAGGAGTAGCTACTACAAGAAGGGAGACAGCCAAGCCTTTTGCAGAGAAGTTCGGCGCTAAGGTATGGTATACTGATTACCGAAGACTTTTGCAAAGAGATGATATAGATGCGGTGAACATATGTACTCCACCATTTCTTCACGAGGAGATGACGATTGCTGCAGCGAAGGAAGGAAAACATGTGCTGGTGGAAAAGCCAATAGCCATAAATTTGAGAGAGGCTGACAGGATGGTAGAGGCCTGCGAGAAGGCAGGAGTAAGATTAGGGGTAATTTTTCAATCTCGCTTCAACAAGGATGTCAAGCGAATAAAGCAAGCCATAGACAGGGGCGACTTTGGAAGATTGATTATGGGGGACGCTTATGTAAAGTGGTTTCGCACTCAGGAATATTATGATAGCGGTGCCTGGAGGGGAACATGGGATAAGGAGGGAGGAGGAGCTCTTATAAATCAAGCAATTCATACCATAGACCTATTGCAGTGGTTTATGGGGGAGGTGGATAGCCTTTACGCATTTATCGACACGGCAATTCATAAGATAGAGGTAGAGGATGTTGCAGTAGCCTCTTTGAGGTTTAAGAGCGGAGCAATGGGAGTTATAGAGGGAAGCACAGCTATATATCCGGGACTGCCGAGAAAACTGGAAATCCATGGGGAAAGGGGGACGGTAATTTTTGAAGGAGATGAGATAAAATTGTGGGACTTTGTTAGCCAGGAAAAGGAAAGGAAGGAAGAAGAGGAGGTGAGAGGATGTAAGGATAAAAAGCTTGGAGATACATCCTCAGATCCAACTCATCATTCTATTGAAAACCACAAGCTTCAGATAAAGGACTTTGTGGAGGCGATAAAGGAAGATAGAGAACCTCTTGTTAGCGGATCGGAGGGAAGAAAAGCGTTGGAGATAGTGAGGGCAATTTACAAATCTGCAAAGACTGGCAGAGCAGTAAAGTTTCCTGTAAGAGAATAAAAGGAAGATAAGAAGGTGATTGAGAAGTTAGCCATTGATGGAGGGGAAAAAGCGATTACCTTGGATCAAACTGAGGCAAATAAATGGCCACCCCTTGGCGAGGAGGAGTTTGCGGCGGTGAAAAGGGTGATGCAGATGCCTGACTTTTATGAGGAAGCCTATACCTTAGAGGAGGAGTTTAAGGATTACATAGGATCAAGATACGCTTTGGCTCATAACAATGGAACCGCAGCCATCCATGCTGCGTTTTTTGCCCTGGGGATCGGTCCGGGTGATGAGGTGATAACACCCTCTTATACCTATTGGGCTACCTGTATGCCGATATTGAGTTGGGGAGGCATACCTGTATTTGCTGAGGTAGACCCCGAAACCTGTAATATAGATCCTGAAGATATTAAAAGAAGGATTACTTCCCGTACTAAGGCCATTATCGTAGTTCACTTATGGGGCCTTCCCTGTGAGATGGATGAGATTATGGAAATTGCGAGGAGATACAATCTTAAGGTGATAGAGGATGCTGCCCACGCTCATGGGGCAGAATATAAGGGGAAAAAGGTAGGAGCTATTGGCGACATCGGATGCTTCAGTTTTCAGGCCAGCAAACTTATGGTGGGCATAGAAGGGGGTATGCTTGTCACTAACAATCAGGGATACTATGAGCGAGCTATGGCTTTAGGGCACTATAGGAGGTTAAATAATTTGCCTTCCGAATCATTTTATCGAAAGTATTACGCCACCTGTTTTGGATTTAAGTATAGAATTCATCCTTTAGCTGCCGCCATAGCGAGAGTTCAGTTAAAGCACCTTGATGAGCGAAACAAGAAAAGAAATGAAAATATCGAATACTTAGACGCCAAGCTCGATGATCTTCCGGGAATTAGGACATTCAAAACTCCTTCTTATATGAAGAGGGTTTATTATCAACACGAGATTGTCCTTGAGGAGGAAAAACTTAGGGTAAGCAAGGAAAAGGTTATAGAGGCTTTAAGAGCTGAGGGGGCGGAGGTTTCGGGAGAGCGATACCCCCTTCAGCATCAACAGCCTATTTATAAGGAGAAAAATATTCCCGTGGAACCCCTTCCTGTTACAGAGAGGATAAGGGATAAAATCCTCTCTCTTCCTACCTTTCCTCAGGCAGACTTTGATTTACTGGATCAATACGCTGAGGCATTCAGAAAGGTAACCACTGCCTACGCTAAGTGCTGAAATAAAAAGGAGGTTGATATGTACGCTAAAAAGTTCGAGGATACCGAATATGAGGAGCACTTTGGGAATAAGTATAATATACTGCTACCCAGGGAAATGACGGAAGGTCTCCAATTGGCCTTGGTCAAGGTTAAAAAGGGTTCTCTGACGCCCAAACATACTCACAAAGACGAGGAGCAGGCATATATCATCTTGAAGGGTAGCGGAGTTGTAAGACTTAACGATGAGGAAAAGGAGGTAAGTGAGAGGATGATAGTGTATATTCCCAGGGGAACTGAACATGAGATAAAAAATACTGGGAAGGATGAGCTAACCTATATTTATGTAGCAAACTGGCCAGGATGAATTTATGTTTTCAAAAATAAAAGTGGATGAAAAGTTAGAACGAGAAATAAACAAAATCCCGGTTATTGATATTCACTCCCACATTTCTCCTACCTTGCCAAAGGCTGCTCATTTATCCGATATCCTTCTTTATCATTATATTGTAACAGAACTGATTACAGCAGGAATGCCTCCTTCTTTGCTTAAAGAAAATCTTTCAAATGAGGAGAAAGTAAGAAATAGCATTCCCTATTTTAGAAGGATAAAAAACACATCTACTTATTGGTCATTAAGGCGCATCCTGGAGGATCTTTACGGGTTCGAGGAAGAACTCACTTTAAGTAACTGGGAATCTTTAAATAACGAAGTTCAGAGGCGGGCGAAAGATCCTAATTGGACAAAGTTTGTCCTCAGGGAAAAAGCAAAAATCAAGAAAACTTTTTTCACCTGTATTCCCGGGGAAGGTGATGAACTTGAAAACAAAGACTTATTTGCGCCTGCCCTAAGAGTCGATGACTGGATAAATCCATTTTATTTAAGAGAGAATATTTTAACTCTGGAGAAGGTAACCGGTAAGTCGATATTCTCCTTAGATGATTTAACATGGGGTATTAGGAAGATGATTTTGGGATTTAAAGGGAAAAGTGCGTGCTTAACTGCAGCCTTTGGACCAGGGATTTGGGCAGAATCACCGGATGAACGAATAGCACAGAGCCTTTTTCAGAAATTAATGAAAAGGGAACCTGTTACCGAACTTATAGATGGGTTAAGTATATTATCTTCTTACATCCTGCACGTATTTTTGGATATTGCAAGAGAATCTGGCCTTACCTTTCAGATAATGTTCGGAGTTCGCCGTCCTCTGCCTATTAATAAGGAATTGAGTTATTTTGATCCGAAGATGTTTGAATCGTTTTATCAACTTTTTGATAATTATCCCGAAATAAAATTTGATATATTTTTAGCCACCGTGGTTCATTCTCAGGAGACAAATATCATCTGCAAAAAATATCCCAACGTTTATCTTGCTGGTTATTGGTGGTATGCTTTTTATCCCATATATATCAGAAGAATGTTGGAGGAGAGATTAGAGATCATCCCGGCTAACAAAATTAGCGGTTTCTTTTCCGATGCCTACGTGGTGGAGTGGAGCTATGGAAAACTCTGTCTTGTTAGAAAGGAGCTAACAAGGGTTTTATCTGATAAGGTTAAGGAGGGTTATTATAGCGAAAGCTATGCTTTGGAAGTTGCTAAATTATTGCTTAATCAAAATCCAGGGGATATTTACAATTTGAATAAAATGGGAGATTGAAGCCTTCTCTGTCTTAGTGTCTATTCCCCCAAATTAGACAGACCTTAATCAACGAAACATAAGCTCAACCCATTTATATTTTTGGGTAGCCTTTCCTGAATTCATCGCTATTTTATCCTCTAAAATGTAAATAATTTCCAAGGTCCCTTTCAACGAAAAAACATTCCAAAATTCCCTCAAATGCTGTCAAATTAAGGTTTATCTTTGATTGTGCCGATTTAATTTGACTCACTTGACTTATAATTTATATATTATATAATATAATTTAGATAAAAGCTCTTGCTAAAATTTCAAGAAAGGAGACTAAAACGGATAAGGATTTATTAAAGCCTGAGGCAATTTCATTTGAGCATCAGAATACAACGGATAAGGTATTGTTGGCCTTGCAGAACAAGATCATAAGAAGGGAGTTGAAGCCCAATCAAAGAATATATGTGGATGAATTAAGCAAGGAATTTAACATCAGCCAAACTCCCATAAGGGAAGCCTTATATAAGCTGGAGGGAATGAACTTAGTAACTATAAAACCTCGAAAGGGTATATATGTTGCCAGTTTCTCCAGGCAAGATATTTTAGAGATTATAGAGATAAGAATGGCTTTAGAGGAGCTGGCTCTACAGAAAATTTCGGCCATATCCGAAGACCTAATAGAAAAGATGAAGGATAACTTACGTCTTTTCAGAGAAACCATCGAAGCAGGAGATTTTGCTGCCAACAATGAAATAGATAGAGCATTTCATCTTCTCATCATAGGGGGATCTGGAAGCAAGCAATTAAGCCAAGTCTATCAAGGTATCTCTTCCCATATAGGCATACAAAGGTTACTATACGAGGATGAAGAAAAAGCTTTAGAAGAGCTTCATATGACGGAGGAAGAACACCGAAGGATTGTTCAGGCTTTTGAAAAGAAGAATAAGAAAGAAATAAGGAAAGCCATCAGAAATCATTTGAACAATGTGCGGCGAAGGATAACGAAAAATATATAAAATAGGGGAAAGAATGAAGATAAAAATATTCGAAACAAAGCACGAGATGGGAAAAGCTGCTGCTGAGGAGGCAGCAAGGATACTGGTGAACACGATAAAGGAAAAAGGTGAGGCCGTTTTTGTGGCCGCTACCGGTGCATCTCAATTTGAGTTTCTGGAAAACCTCACAAGGAAGTCCTCCATTGATTGGTCAAGGACAGTTATGTTTCATCTGGATGAATACATAGGTCTTCCGGAAACTCATCCAGCAAGCTTCAGGAGGTACTTAAAGGAAAGGCTGATTAATAAGGTGCATCCTGGAACCATCCATTTGATCAGGGGAGATGCTGAGGACCCGGAGTCAGAATGTGAACGTCTAAGTAGGATCATCAGCGAAAAGGAGATAGATGTCGCCTTTGTCGGAATTGGTGAGAATGGACACCTGGCCTTCAATGACCCTCCGGCTGACTTTGACACCGAGAAACCCTACATTGTCGTTGAACTTGATGAGGCCTGCAGGAGACAGCAGCTTGGTGAAGGATGGTTTAAGAGCCTTGATGAGGTTCCTCAGAGAGCGATCTCGATGTCCATCAAACAAATTATGAAGTCAAGAAACATAATCTGCACCGTCCCGGATAGTCGTAAGGCACAGGCTGTCAAGGACTGCCTTGAGGGTGATATATCTCCAGAGCATCCAGCATCAATATTGAGAAAACACAAAAGTGCGTTTTTGTTTTTGGACAAAAACTCTGCCAAGCTGCTTGAAAGGGGAAAATATGCCTGAGAAAAGACCTCTTGTGTTTAAGAATGCGAGGATAATAACCCCGATAAGGGTTATAGATAATGGCGTATTAGTGGTTAACGATGATAAGATCTCCTATGTTGGCCCCCAGGATGAGATCAAGATTCCCGAAAATGCAAGGATAATAGATGTTGCCGGTAAGTATTTATCTCCTGGGTTCATCGATATTCACCTTCATGGTGGAGGGGGAGCCGATGTTATGGATGCGACAGAGGAGGCCATAGAGAAGATATCATCTTCCCATGCTAAGGGAGGTGCAACCTCCATTGTCCCCACCACCACATCTGCCCCCATGGATGATATAATAAGGGCGATTGAGATTATAGAATTAGCCAAAAAAAGGACACTTCCCGGGGCACAGGTCCTGGGCGCTCATATAGAAGGACCTTACTTTTCCATGGAGCAAAAGGGAGCGCAAAACCCGAAGTTTATAAAAAACCCGGAGCCAGAGGAGTATCTAAAACTTTTGGATAAGTATGATTGTATCCTCAGGATTTCCGCAGCTCCTGAGCTAAAGGGAGGACTGGAATTGGGAAGAGAACTAAGAAGGCGCGGAATCGTAGCCTCAATTGGCCATACAAATGCAACTTATCAGGATATCCTCGCCGCCATCGATGCCGGCTATACCCATGTAACTCATATGTACTCAGGAATGTCAGGGCTGAAGAGAATTAATGCCTACAGGATATCCGGCGCCATAGAGTCAACCCTTTTGTTGGATGAGCTAACCACTGAGGTAATTGCCGATGGACATCACCTTCCTCCCAGCCTTCTGAAGCTGATAATAAAGGCAAAGGGTCTTGATAAGGTATCAGTCATAACCGATGCTATGAGTGCCGCTGGATTAGGTCCGGGAAAATACTCCATTG
>CAYSEE010000052.1:0-6485 GCA_964429955.1 uncultured Clostridia bacterium
TGCCGGGAGGGGGACTTGAACCCCCACGGACTTAAATGTCCACAGGCTCCTCAAGCCTGAGCGTCTACCATTTCCGCCATCCCGGCCATCATTAAAATTCCGGTACCTAAATTATAGCAGAGTTTTCGAAAAAGTAAATTATTAATTTTGTCTATTCTTCCTTTGAAAAGCGCTCGATGTCCTCCTCCTCGCCAATTACCAGTATTATATCTCCTTTTTCTATTATATCGTTAGCATTAGGAAGGTAATTTATTTTCTCTACTTTAGCATCTTTTCCCTCTCCAGAGACCTTTTTTATTTCCAGTATGCTCACTTTATATTTTTCTCGGATTTTAAGATCCCCTATTTTCTCGCCCCAAAATTTCTTTGGAGCCCGGATTTCCGCTGCGCTATGCTTTTCGGAGATTGGTATGTAATCTAAAATATTGGAGATCAAGAGATTCTGGGCCAATCTTTTTCCCATCTCTACCTCTGGCAATATCACTCTGTCCGCTCCTATTAAATTTAATATGCGCTCTTGTATATGGGAGGCAGTACGAGAGGCTCGCGTAATGACCACAGGCACCCCCAGCCGTTTAAGCAAGGCGGTGGTAAGTACTGAAGCTTCGAAATTCTCTCCGATGCTTACTATCGCCACATCTACCTGATCTATCCCTTGAGATTTCAAGGCCTCCTCATCAGTGGAATCCATTTTAACCGCTAAAGCCACTATATCCTTAAATTCCTCTATCAACTTTTCATCTTTATCCACAGCAATTACCTCTGCTCCTCTTTCGGCTAAGGTTCGGGCCACCATTCCCCCAAATCGTCCCAATCCGATAACGGCGAATTTACGCATTTTTTCTCCTTATCCAATCATTATTTTTTCTTCTGGATATTTATAAGGCTCGCTAATCTTTCTTCCTCCAATAGCTAAGGCCAAGGTTAAAGGACCAATTCTACCTACCAACATAGTTAAAATAATAACAATTTTCCCTACAGATGTTAAATGAGGGGTAATCCCCCTGGAAAGCCCTACTGTCCCGAAAGCGGAGAACTCCTCAAAAAGTATATTTATAAAGGGAGCGTTCTCGGTAAGAGAAAGAAGCAAGGTGGAAATGGATATCCACCCCAGAGCAAGGATAGCTACGCATAAGGCTTGATATATCACAATTTGGGGAATAGTCCTTTTGAAAATCTCTACTCTGCTTTTCCCTCGAGCCATGGAGTTGATGGTTAAAAGCAATATAGCGAAAGTGCTTGTTTTAACGCCTCCCCCCGTAGAACCGGGCGAAGCCCCAATAAACATAAGAATAATGAGCAAAAAGGCAGAAAAGTTGGTTAAGTTAGCTATGTTTAAGGTGTTAAATCCAGCTGTTCTTGCCGTTATCGACTGGAAAAAAGCCCCCAATAATCTTCTCTTCAAGGGCAGGTCTTTTAAGACTCCATCCCTTTCCCCTATTAATAGAAAGAGAGCCCCTGTTCCGATCAATAAAGAGGTGACAATTAAGACTAATTTACTTTGCACAGTTAAGGACTTACCCTTTCTTTTAAAGCGAGAAGGCCTCCAGTGCAAGAGGTTGATCAGCACCGTAAATCCCAATCCTCCCATAATGATTAAACTGGCCATAGTAAGATTAATTCCTAAATGTGCTTCATATTTTGTAAAGCTGTCTTGATAGAGGGAAAAGCCAGCGTTGCAGAAGGCAGAGATGGAGTGAAAGATCGCTGAGTAGAGGCAGAATGAGGAATCTCCAATCTGGGGTAAAAATTGGATGTAGAGAAGGAAGGCTCCTATTGTCTCAATGAGAAAGGTGATTCCAAAGATGGAGAGGATAAGCCGTGTAACCATCCCCGGGCTTGCATAGTCAAATATATCCCGAAGAAGAACTCTGTCCTTAATCCCAAATTCTCTACCCAGAATTAAGGCGAAAAAGGAGGTAAAGGTCATCAGTCCTAAGCCTCCAATTTGAACAAGGCAGAGGATGATTATCTGCCCCATAAGGGAGAAATGGCTTCCTGTATCCACTACGATGAGCCCCGTGACACAGGTTGCCGAAGTGGCCGTAAAGAGAGCGTTCAAAAAAGTGGTTTCTTTCCCTGGAGCGGTGGACTTAGGCAAAGAGAGCAACAAGGTTCCTAAGGCGATAATGCTGACAAAGGTTAAGATTACTATCCAGGGAGGACTGAGCCTTATATTGGCGACTACTCTGTTAAGATAAGTTATCTTCAAGAACAGGGAAGCGGCGATATAAATTTGGCAGACTACAATGTAGATGTTCCCCAAGGGAGCTAGCTTTGGTATTTTCAAAAAACGCGCAAATCCAGGTGAAAGGGAGAATGTCTTAAGAAGCAAAAGCAGAACGAGGAAAACGATGACAATGATAAAATCTGCCCAATTGGAGGTTAAAAAGGACTTTCTATCCCTGGTCAACACCAACTTGAGAAAGACCTCCGCTGAAAATATCCCGACTATTAATATGTCCAACCTATGAAGTAAGCCTTTGACATCAGCTCCTAAATAAAACCCATACTCCAATAGAAGAGAGGAGATGGCTAAAAAAGCTGTCCCAATCATCAACGTATTTAAAATAAGTCTAAGCCATGGAGGTAGACGATTAAATTCGGGATTAATATGAAACCTCCAATAAGATACTTAAGGGAGGAAGCAGGTCAAGTTTCATATTCCTGTCGCCATCCTCTTTTTAAACCTAACTCATCCGCTACGGAGAGGACCTCTTCGTATTCCTCTGGAGTAATTCTCCTGTTCAGTTCTTTAAATTCCCTCGCTCGGTAGGCAGGAAAATACTGACTCATAATGCTAACATAGACATAAGGGGATATCTCCTTAGCTAAAAAGGTGAGAACTTTTCTTGATCTTGCTAATCCGTTGGGAAGAACTAAGTGTCTGACCAAAAGACCCTTTTGAGCAATTCCCTCCTTGTTTATCCTTAAATTTCCCACCTGTCGATACATCTCCTCTACCGCCTCTTTGGCTATTTTAAAGTAATCAGGAGCAGAGGAATACTTTTTTGCCTCTTCCATCCCTCCATATTTTATATCCGGCATATAAATGTCAACTATTCCCCTTAGAAGCTTTAACGTCTCCACTCTCTCATAACCACCGCAGTTATAGACCAGAGGAATATTTAAACCATTCTCAATGGCCAATGAGAGGCTGGATAGGATCTGAGGGACGAAGTGTGTTGGAGTAACCAGGTTGATGTTGTGACATCCTTTATCCTGTAGAGCGAGCATCATCTCAGCTAACCTCTTTTGGGAAACTCGATTTCCATTCCCCAAATGGGAGATGGGATAATTCTGGCAAAAAACGCAACCCAAATTGCAGTGGGTAAAAAAGATGGTTCCTGAACCTCGATAACCGGAGATGGGAGGCTCCTCTCCAAAATGACAGTGAAAACTGGAGACCACAAGTTCAAAGCCAGACTTACAAACTCCCCTTTCTCCTTTTAACCTGTTCACCCCGCATCTCCGGGGACAAATTGTGCATTTCTTCAGTAGTTCATAAGCTCTCTTTATGCGGTTTTTTAATTCTCCACTCCGATGTAGTTTTATATAGGTAGGGTAGTCCACCATCTTACCCCTGATTATATCAATTCTCCATCTTTTGGCAAGAAAATAGGCTCTATGTCAAAAAGTGTGATTATATTATTATACCCATTCCTTGACAAAAACGATTAAAAGGTGTATTTTTAAAAAGCGTCGCCGTAGATCTTTGAGAATAGATAGGGGGTGAGTGTATATGAGCCTAAGTTTAGTATATATCTTGTTAGGGATATTAGGTGGAGGGGTAATTATCGCCCTCATTGATAGAGTTAGAGCATGCTCTTTGTTAAACAAAGCTCGACATAAATTATCTCAAGTGGAAGAGGAAATCAGGAATAGAAAAAGGGAATTTGAGCTGGAGAAAAAGGAAGAACTCCATCGGATCAGGGTTAATTTTGAGCGAGAAACAGAGGAAAAAAGAAATGAGCTTCATAAATTATCAAAAAGATTGATAGAAAGAGAAGAGGCTTTAGAACATCGTTTGCAGGAATTGGAAAGGAAGAGAAGAGAAATTTCCCTCAAAGAACAGGAATTGGAAAATATAAGAAAAAATCTGAGGGATTTGGAGATCAAGGAAAGGCAAAAGTTGGAGAAGATAGCCGGTATGTCTGCTCAGGAGGCAAAGGAGAACTTGCTTGAAAGTGTAAAGAAAGAGGCAAAGGAGGAAGCTACCCGGATTATCCAGGAGACGGAAACAGAGGCCAAAGAAACGGCTAATAAGAAGGCGAGAAAAATTATAGCTACTGCTATTCAGCGTTGTGCGGTGGATCATGTGTCCGAGTCGGTAGTTTCCGTTGTTTCCCTTCCCAACGATGAAATGAAGGGGAGAGTGATAGGGAGAGAGGGAAGGAATATAAGGACCTTTGAGGCCCTCACCGGAGTGGATTTAATCGTGGATGATACTCCAGAGACGGTGATTATTTCCTGTTTTGATTCCTTGAGAAGAAAGATAGCTGAGATCAGTTTAAGAAGGCTTATTGCCGATACCCGTATACACCCAGCCAGAATTGAAGAGGTAGTGGAAAAAGCCAAAAAGGAAATGGAGGAGATTATTCAAGAGGAGGGTCAACGAGCAGCCTTTGACTTAGGGATTTCTGATCTGGCCCCGGAATTAGTTAAACTTTTGGGAAAATTGAAGTTTCGTACGAGCTATGGACAAAATGTTCTGGAACACTCAAAGGAAGTAGCTTATATAGCCGGCATTATGGCAGCAGAGATTGGAGTAGATTATTCTCAGGCTAAAAGAGCAGGTCTTCTTCACGATATAGGAAAGGCAGTGGATCAAGAGGTGGAGGGTCCCCATGCCTTAATTGGGGCGCGTTTTGCTAAGCAATATGGAGAATCACCTGAGATTGTTCACGCCATTGCATCTCATCATGAGGATAGACCAGCTGAAACTACTTTGGCCATTTTAATTCAAGCATCGGACGCTATCTCTGCTGCTCGGCCAGGGGCAAGAAAGGAGGTTCTTGAGGCTTACATTAAACGTTTGGAGAATTTGGAAAAAATAGCCAGTACCTTTTCCGGAGTGGATAAAGCCTATGCTATTCAGGCAGGAAGGGAGGTTCGTATTATAGTACAACCTCAAGAAATTAGCGATGAGATGACCGTGGAGCTCTCACGGAAGATTGCCCATAAAATTAAGAAAGAATTAAGTTATCCTGGACAAATTAAGGTTACGGTGATCAGAGAGTTTCGGTCTGTGGAGTATGCAAGGTGAGGAGAAAACCATTTAGATTGGGTATTATGGGGGGAACTTTTAATCCCATTCATCAGGGACACCTGGTAGCAGCAGAGATTGTCTGGGATGAGTTTGGATTGAATGAGGTGGTCTTTGTTCCCTCTGGCAAACCTCCCCATAAGGACAACAATGAAATTGCCTCCCCCGAACATCGTTGGATGATGACAGTTCTTGCCACAATCGCTAATGAGCATTTTTCCACCTCTCCCATAGAGATACACCGGGGAGGAGAGTCTTATACTTGCGATACCATCTTGGGGTTAAAGGAAATCTATGGAAAAGATACCCAATGTTATTTTATTACCGGCGCCGACGCCATAGCTGAGATTTCTACCTGGCATAAAGTGGATGATTTGCCTAAGTTAGCTAAATTTGTTGCTGTTTCGAGGCCGGGATACAAGCTAAATATGGAGAAAATAGATCCTCGTTTCCGAAAGTGTACTTACTTGGTAGAGGTTCCTGCTTTGGCTATCTCCTCGACCGAGGTTAGGAGGAGGATAAAAAGAGGACAGACCATTAAGTATCTTGTCCCGGAGGCGGTGGAGAGGTATATCTACAAGAACAATTTATATAGGTAATGCCGAGGCATCTGTGCTTCTCTCTTCAAGCCTCGTTTTCTTGAAGTATAGGAATTCTTAAAATAAGAAAGGAGCAGCGAAGCGGTTGAGGGGGAAATCTTCCCCCTCAAGTATCGTTTTTTCTTGACGAAGAGGTGAACTTATGTATAATGTAATATAGCATAGGAGGAATAGGGGTTTGCTCTTCCGAAAAATAGCTAAGGATATTGTCAAGATAATGGAGGACAAAAAAGCAAAGAGCGTAGTTCTTTTAGATTTGAAGAGGATTTCTGTAATGGCTGACTATTTTGTTATTTGCACGGGTGAGTCTTCTTTACATATGAGAAGCATTGCTCAGGAGTTAAAGAATAGGCTTAAGGAAAAGGGAGTGGAACTTCTCAATTCAAGGGATTTTATGGATACTCGCTGGATTCTTTTGGACTTTGGAGGAGTTATAGTGCATATCTTTTCGGAAGAGGGAAGGAAATTTTATCAATTGGAAAGATTATGGGCTGATGCCAAAAAGGTAGCTTGAGGTATAGGAATTTCAATAGTTTTTTGTATTGTTATCACGTAATGTGTGAAAAAAGGGGGAGCAGGCCTAATATTGGAGGGGATCTTCCTTCGGAATCTCCCCTCCA
>CAYSEE010000053.1:0-6410 GCA_964429955.1 uncultured Clostridia bacterium
CTATCACTGTCAAGCATACCCCGTTCACAGCTATGCTGTCGGCCTGCTTTGTCCCCTCCAGTATCTTCCTTCCTTTTATTCTTAGCTGATAAAAAGGGCTAACCCTTACCCCCTCAACCAAGCCCATTTCCTCTACTATGCCGGTGAACATAATATTTAGCCACCTTATCTAAATTAGCAACAAAGAGGGCCTCTCCAGTCTTTCCTTTATCTTTTGCAGGAACTTTGCTCCTATGAGGCCGTCGATTACCCGATGGTCGCAGGATAGGGTCATCTCCACAACAGGCCTGATCTCTATCTTCCCTTGATCCGCCACTACTCTATCCTTGATCTCCCCCACAGCCAAGATACAAACCTGAGGAGGATTGATAATGGCGTTGAAATTTTTGATCCCAAACATTCCTAAGTTGGAAAGGGTAAAGGAAGAGCCCTCCAATTCCTCCAAAGAGAGCCTATTTTCCTTAGCCTTTTTTATCAGTTCCTCCCTTTCCTCTGCGATCTGGAAGAGATCTTTCCTATCCACGTTCTTGATCACCGGAACGACCAACCCCTCCTCTCTGGCCACAGCCAATCCCACGTTTATCTCCGAGGATGAATATATTTTCCCCTCTTTAAAGGTGGAGTTTATTCGGGGCACCTCTTTTAGCCCGTAGCCACAGGCTTTGATCAACAAGTCAGTGTAGGTAAGATGAATCCCTTTCCCCTTTGTAAACTCCGCGTTTAACTCCTCTCGCATCCTTGCAATTTGAGAAAAATTCACCTCCGCGGTAAGATAAAAGTGGGGAATTTCCCTCTTGCTTTTCTGCATTCGGTCAGCTACGATCTTCCACACATTGGAGAGAGCAGTCTCCCCCTCCGGGGGAGATTCTTTTTTTATCAGCTTAAGGACATCCTCCTTGACTATTCTCCCCCCCGGTCCTGTCCCCTCAACCTTCGATAAATCGACATTATGTTCTCTGGCCAGTTTCTTGGCCAAAGGAGAAGCTTTTATCATTCTGGATGGAGGTGCTTCTTCCGTTTCCTCACCTTCCTCCTCCACCTCCCCCGGAATTTCCTCCTCCATACTATCGGCAATATAGGCGATAACTTCGGTAACGGGAACCAATTTCCCCTCGGAAGCGAGGATTTTCCTAAGAACTCCCGAGACGGGAGCCTCTACTTCCATATTTGCCTTATCGGTGGCGATCTCCAAGAGAGGTTCTCCTTCCTTAATCTCCTCCCCCTCCTTTTTTAACCAGCGAATGATCTCCCCCTCCTCCATCGTTTCCCCTAATTTAGGCATTATTACCTTATTAACCATACTTAACCTCCATTTCAGCAAATTGAAGAAAAAGCTTTAATTCCTGTAAACATTATAACAAGATAAGACTTTCAGTCAAGAAAAGGAGGGCGCATAATAAAAGTTGTGCTAACATGGGTACCCACCCCCAAACAACTTAGAGGATAAGGAGGGTACCCATGAAAAAACAAATTCAAAAACTCCTCAACATCGATAATAATCCTGCCTAAAGGATGTGAAAGTGCAAGGGAAAGAAAAACTTAGTGGAAGGTTACAATGTAGTGATAAAACTTCTTAAAAGGATAAGCTCTTAATGGGAAGTCACAGCTTTTTGATAAACTCGGACGACCTTCGTAAACAACTCTCAGGAATCGGCCTGGACAGCGATTCCAGGGAGCAAAATCCCCGATAGTTAATCTCCGAGAGGGCCCGGCTGATCTCCTTAAAGTCCAGATGACCATAACCTGGAGCCCAGCGATTGCTATCAGCTATGTGGACGTGAAAGAGGTAGCCATTGGCCCTTCGGATGCTCTCCTTTATCGAGACTTCCTCAATGTTAGCATGGAAGGTGTCAAAGAGTAGACCGATATTCTCCATTCCGACCCGGTCCAGAGTTTCCAGGGCTTCATCCACCGTGTTGATCAACTCAGATTCATAGCGATTGAGTGGCTCTAAGACAAGCCTCACTCCTTTATCAAAGCCGGCGCAGGTCGCTAAAGCCTCAATTAAAAGTTTTCTTGCCTCCTCATCCCCTCTCCTTCCCCTGATCAGGCCAATGATCACCACTCCGCTTAGCTCCCGCGCAAGCTTGATATGCTCCTCGACCCTATGGATCGCCCTTTCACGTATTTCCTCATCAGGGGCGGAAAGCGAAATCCCCTCAATCCCGTAGGCTTGTCCAGTGGTGATGGCCGGCACAGACAAATTATGTCGCTTAAGAAGTCGTTGAATCTCCCCTACATCGACGCGGGTCGGATCGGTGATAGCTAACTCCACACCGTCGTAACCAGCCTCCTTTGCCTTCGCAAGATTAGCCTCAAGCCCATCCTCGGGAGAAAAGGGAGAAAAAGGTGTTGAATCCTGAACGGGCACAATAATACTGCTTTTCATCTTTTAACCCTCAAAATCCAATCCTTGGCAAACCGTAGACCGGCTTCCAGCCCTCGCTCTCGGGCTCCTTTAGATAGGGCTCCATCTCCTTAGCACTTCGTAGCGTCACCTCCTCTACCGGTGGAACCTTGCCCGGTGGAAAGACCTCTAAAATTTGGTCGATGACCAGGGTTAGATACTTGAGAATAGCGGCGACAGGACGCTTAGCCTTTCTGGCACTGGCCAGGCTTGGCTTTCCAACCGTCCCTTCCGGCTGGGCCGATAGCTCAATGGGAGCGTGACCCTCACCCTCAGACCAACGATGAGGTCGGCGAAGCGGCTCAACTGATCTATCAAAATGACCATCGGGAAGATATCCCCTTGTCTTCGTATCTTGAGCAAGGCTCATATCGACCATCCCCTCAGGAAACATCAAGAGAGCCAATGAGGTCTCTGCTTCATCCGCATGAACAAAATCCGTCTCCATACTGTCCGACTTTCCAGTTAAACCAAAGAACTCCCTCACCCCTCGATGCCAGTCCAACACTTGAAATATTCCTGGAAGCTGGTAGCGATACATAAACTCATGCAAAGCCGATTCCAGAACCCAGAGCTGACCGTGGTTGTTGATAAAGATCTGCTTGCGAAAGCCATCGTTCCACAGACCAAGCATCACGTAAACAAGAACCTCCCTGACTACATCCTGAGGCATATTCACCGTACCTGCCATCCCAATGTGGTGATAGGGGTGCGCTCCATAATTGAGAGGAGGCCAGGCGAGGTTGACCGGCCGACCCTGTTTAGCGGTGTACCTTCGCACCGCCTCCGCGATCTGAGTTACCACAAGCGTATCCATACCGGAGTTCATATGGCGACCGTGCTTTTCCGTAGACCCTAAGGGGATAATCACGATATCGTTCTTTCTTCTATTTTCAACGAGCCTTTGACGAATTGTGGTCTGGATGTAGCTTCCCGGCTTTCCCAACTCTGGCGGCGATGGCACCCCGTATTCGACCAATATGGCCTCAATCTCCTCCTCCGATGCGTCCCAAATCCTCTTTTTCAATCTGCCCACTTCTGTATCCTCAAATACAATGGCAGGATTTTCCGTCGTCAGCCATATTCCGCTTTTACTTTCTTGACTAGACATCTCTTTGCCTCCCTATTTTAGTATTTAATCCAAAGACATTGGTACACCCTCTTTACAAGACTTTGTTGCGGCAAGCGCTATTTGTAGAGCTTTCTTAGCGTCGATTCCTGTAACAAGAGGAGAAGTATGGTTGATTACACAATCCACGAAATGTTGCATCTCCCTTACAAAGGCCTCTTTAAATCTTTCTTGCCATGAGGGAACAACATCATAATTTACTTTCAATTTTTTGAGGGTGAAAAATCCCCTATGACGAAGAAAACCGATACTTAAAGCTCCTTCAGAACCTACTATCTCTACCCTTGTATCGTATCCATAGCCTGACTTACGCAAATTTTCAATACTACCTATCCCCCCATTTTTAAAACTTAGCGTTGTTACAGCAACATCAACATCCCCGCATTCTTTATATTCTGGATAAATAAGTGTTTTCCCTTCTGCATAAACTTTTTCAACCTCGCTCCCCATAAACCATCTGGCAAGATCAATATCATGGATTGAGCTATCTACAAAAAGACCTCCGCTCACCCGTACATATTCTAAAGGAGGACCTTGAGGATCTCTACTTATCGCCTTAAAAAGAATAGGCTTCCCAATACACCCTTTATCTACCTCTTTCTTTGCGGAAAAGAGAGCAGGATCAAATCGACGCATAAAACCAACTTGCAGTAATACGCCTTCTCCCTCCACCACACTCAAAGCCTCATCAGTTTCCTCTAAGGTAAGTGCAATTGGTTTTTCGCAAAATATATGTTTTCCTTTTTTTGCCGACTCAATTATCGCTTTCTTATGAACACTGGTATCTGTGCAAATAACTACAGCCTCTATATCCTCCTGCTTGAGCATTTTCTCAAAATCTTTGTACCATTTCACTTTACCATATTTACCCGCAACAACCTGAGCTCTCGTCTCCTCCTTATCAGCCACTGCAACCACTCGAGCTTCTTTAATTCTAGTACATAAGTTTTCCGCATGAATCTGTCCAATACGACCTGCTCCAATAATTCCAATGTTCACAATTTTAGACATATTTTACTCCAAAACCGCGGTGATCTTGCATTCCTCACGGTTTGTCTGGAGCATTATTATATTCTCAGGAACCTCTTCCAAGGATATCTTCTTGGTGATCAAGGGCAGCATATTCATTCCCGAGGCCATAGAGCTGATTACCCGAGGAAATGTTCCATGTCCCGAGTGGCCTTGAGAGCCGACGATGGATGCCCTTCTCACCTGAAATACCTCCCCGGTAACAGGGATCTTCTTGGCCGACCTTGCCACAATCACCACCGTGCTGTTAATTTGCCTTCCCTGCCAGATAGCCTTCTCGATATCAGGAAAGACCTTGTCCGGAAGACCTGTAGCCTCAAGGTAGAGCTTCGCCCCCATTCCTTTGGTCACCTCTAAAACCTTTTCCGTGAAATCCTCCTCCGAGGGGTCAATTACATAGTCAGCCCCCATTTTTCTTCCCAGATCTGCCCTTGACTTTGAGGGCTCGGATAAGATCACCTTGGATGCCCCAGCTCTTTTTAAAATGACCACTGCGGCAAGGCCAATTGGTCCTCCCCCTAAGATAACCACATTATCCCCCGGGCGAATGCCCCCACCCCTTTCTATAACTGCATTATAAGCAACCGAGGTTGGCTCAACTAAGCTTCCCGCCAAAAACACATCCTCGTCCGAATAAGTTTCCCTTAATTCCTCGAGACTCCACACATATCGAGCATCTACCTTAACGAACTCAGCAAAGGCACCGTCGCAGGTAAATCCCAATTCCTCAAGCCTTTCGCAGTGGTTAGGGTAACCATCAGCACAGGGACGACAGCTCCCACACCAGAGCATCTCCTCGGAAGTCACTGCCTCACCCTCGGTATATCTTTTCCCCGTGCGCTTGTTAATGGCCTGTTTTCCTGCTTTAACCACTACTCCGGAAAACTCATGTCCCAAAGTACAGGGAAAGGCAGTAAGACCTGGATACCAGATATATCCCTTCTCGTCGGCTTGGGCCATATGAACGTCACTTCCGCATATCCCACAGGCCTTCACCTTGATCAACACCTCGGTAGGGCCAACTTCAGGGACTTCCTTTTCCTCAATATTTAGGACAGGATTCCTCCAGACCCAGCTTCCTAAATAGGTGAGCTTTCCCTCTACATCCTTTGGGCCTAACTTGAAATCCTTCTTTGGATCCCATTTTGCAGATAAAACCACGGTCTTCATCTTAGGCATTTTTGTATCCTCCGCTTATCTTGTTTTTTAAAAATTTGCTTAAAAGCTTTGCTATGGCGATTTTTGGGCTCTTTTATCTACTATGAGAAACCTATCCTTCACGCTACCTTTATCACTATGTCGCTGATGATATTGGCTGCTTCATCGCATCGGTCAGCGGAGTTGCTTAAGTGTCTATAAAGTTCCCTCATCTTGAGTATGTAGATGGTATCCTTATTTTTAAACAGGTTAGCTAAGGCTTCATGATAAAGGTGCTCTATGTGATTTTCCTCCTTTTTGGCCTTGATGACGTATTGCAGAACAACCTGAGGTCCCTTCTTTAAGTTTTGCATGGCAAGGTCGATGTTTTTCGTTGCCTCAAGCAGAGCATCGACCATCCTTTGAATGTGGAGGGTCGGTTTAACCTCATAGATCAACATCTCCTCCACCGTCCTCTGTCCGTAGTCGATGATGTCATCTATGGCTCGAGAGAGGGAAAAGATATCCTCCCTGTCAAGGGGGGTGACAAAGGAGGCGTTTAACTCGTTGATAAGGTTAAGGCGAAGTTCATCGGCCTCGGTCTCGATCTCCTTTACCCTTCCACTGTTAGAGGGGTTTGGCTCCTTCATAAATTCCTTTAGGGCCTTCATTCCCTCCAAGGTTTTATCGGTTTGTCTGACAAGCATT
>CAYSEE010000054.1:0-6404 GCA_964429955.1 uncultured Clostridia bacterium
TCTCACCTGGAAGCGGCTGTGTCTGATTACCCTTCTTATTATCTCTACAGCCTTGATAGGGAGAATTATCATATTGTTACCCCAGATACCCAACTACTTTATTCCCATTGCTTTTTTGTCTATTTTGTTGTCGCTGCTCTTCGTTCCCTATTTATCCGTTACTGTGACACTGGTGTTAGCCGTTCTTTTTAGCATCAGCGCGAAGAGTTTGGAAATTCTGCCAACCCTCATCTTTGGAGGGATGATGGGGGTCTACATTGCCTCCTTTGTTCATCAGAGAACTGACTTGACCCGAGGCGGGCTTTATGTCGGCATAAGTAATCTTTGTGCAGTGATAGCTACAGAATTAATTAATCATCGTTCTTTATCAGAGGTGGCTTCTTCAGGTTTGTGGGGAATGGGAAATGGAATTTTCTCGAGTGTTTTAGCTATGGGGGTTTTACCTTACGTGGAAACTTACTTTGGAATTACCACCGATATTAAATTGGTGGAGCTTGCCAACCTCAATCTACCCCTTTTAAAGAGGCTATCCATAGAGGCTCCCGGTACTTACCACCATTGTGTGATGGTGGCTAATTTAGCTGAAGCCGCAGCGGAAGCTGTTGGGGCTAATCCCATTTTGGCCAGAGTAGGGGCCTATTATCATGACATCGGCAAGGTCGTTCGTCCATATTTCTTTTTTGAGAACTCTGGAGCAAACAAGGAGAATTATCATGAAAAGATAACCCCTAATTTAAGTTCTACCATTATCATTTCTCACGTAAAGGATGGAGTAGAACTTGCTCAGCGAAGTCGGCTCCCCCAGGTTGTTATTGACATTATTGCCCAGCATCATGGGAATGGATTAATAGCTTATTTTTATAGAGAGGCTCTGATGAAGATGGGCAAGGATAGGAAAGAGGTATCCATAAATGAGGAGAACTTTCGTTACCCTGGTCCGAAGCCCCAAACCAAGGAGGCGGCAGTAGTAATGTTGGCCGACTCGGTGGAAGCCGCCTTTCGCTTCTCTCCCCAGAGAACTCCCAAGGGAGTAGCCACTCAGATAAAGAGGGTTATAAATAACAAATTGAAGGATAACCAATTAGATGAGTGTGATTTGACAATGAGGGATACGGCAAAGATAACCGAGGCCTTTACCCGTGTTCTTGGCGGTGCCGTTCATACACGGGGAAGATATCCTGCGGAGATGGTAAAATAATTTCAGATTTGAAACCTATTCTCTGAGGTAAGCAAGGGGAAAATGCCAAATTTAAGATAAATTCCCATGTCCCAAATTGAAGTGAGAAACCTTCAAAAAAAGAAAAGGTTAGATTTGAGGCTGCTAAAAAAGGTCGCCTCTTCCGTTTTGAAGGAGAAGTTGGTGAGTGAAGATAAGGAAGTTAGCATAACTTTGGTGGATAATGTGAAAATTAAGCAGCTAAACGAGAGATTTCGTGGGGTAAGAGATTTTACTGATGTATTAGCTTTTCCCCTGGGGGGTGAATTTATCTCCACGAAAAATCTCTTAGGAGAGGTGATAATTTCCGTGGAAGCAGCGGACAAACACGCAAGAGAGAGAGGACACTCATTAGAGGATGAGCTCATTCTTCTTTTAATCCATGGAATTCTTCATTTGCTTGGTTACAGAGACGATGATAAGAGAGAAAGAAAGGTTATGCAAGAGGAGGAGAGAAAAATTTTAAGTTCGTTGGGAATGAATGCGGGAATCGTATAATGCAGAGAGGGTGCGAAGTAACTGTTGTAGTGCAGACCTTTAGGTCTGCCAAATTAGTGAATAGTAAATAGCGAATGGTTCAATAGCAAGCCTAAAGACTTGTGCTACACTTGTCAGGCCTAAAGGCCTGAGCTACTCAATAAGATTACCATGGTTGTTTTCAACAACCTCGCAATGACAGAAAAGAGGAAGGAGAAAAATACGATGAGAAAAGGGATATCAATCATAACGGCTTTTTTGTTGTGTCTTTTTATAGTTTTGAGTGGCAAAAGGGCAGGAGCGGAGTTAATGGTCAAGATAGGATACGTGGATGTGCAAAAAGTCTTTGAGGGATATCAAAAAACTAAGGATCTGAGGGCAAAATTGCAGTTAGAATACAAGGAGAAACAAGAGGCTCTAAAGGAGGAGATAGATAAGCAAAAGAGGGAAATAGATGCATTAAAAGAGGATTTGCTTCGCCAGGAGGCGGTGCTTCTTCCCTCGGAGAGAGAGAAAAGGGAAAAAGAGATAGAGGAAAAGGCAAGAAAGCTTCAGGCTCTATCTCAATCCATTCAGGAGGAAATGCGTAAAAAAGAACAGGAGATATACAAGAAGTGGGATTCATTATATGTGCCAGAGATAGAAAAAGATATTACAGGTGTGATAAAGGACATAGCGGTAAAAGAGGGTTATAGATTTGTTTTTAATAAGGCAGCTTTACTTTATGTTACCCCCGAGGCTGAATTTGACTTAACGGAGAAAGTGCTCTCTCAGCTAAATCAGAAGTATCAGCCTGCTCAAATAGAGGAAAAAGAATGAAAAAAAGCTTGGAGGAATTGGCAAAGTTAGTCCATGGAAGAATTGAGGGGAATAAAGATGTGATAATTTGTGGAGTAGCGAGCGTGGAAGAGGCTGAGGAGGGAGAGATTACCTTTGCCGTCTCGGATAAGTTCTTAAATAAAGCCAGGAAGACCCGAGCCTCGGCAGTGATCGTCCCCTTAGGGGTTAAGGATTTTTCCAAGCCCATTATCCAGGTCAAAAATCCCCGCTTAGCCTTTGCTAAGGTGTTGGAACTTTTTGCCTCTCGGCCTCAAGGATTTTCTGGGATTCATCCCACAGCCTTAATTGGCAAAGATGTGAAAATAGGCAAAGATGTGGTTATTGGTCCTTATACAGTGATAGGCAACGAGACAAAGCTAAGCGATAAGGTTTATCTTTCCGCCGGAGTATATCTGGGGAATAGAGTAACCATAGGAGAGGGCAGTGTGATTCATCCACACGTTAGCATTTTGGATGACACAATTATCGGGAAAAAAGTGATCATTCACTCAGGGACAGTGATAGGCTCAGACGGTTTTGGTTTTGCTAAGAAGGAAGATGGATCTTATTATAAAATACCTCAGATAGGCAGGGTGGTGATTGAAGATGAAGTGGAAATAGGCGCTAATGTGGCTATTGATCGAGCCACGGTGGGAGAGACTCACATAGGCGAAGGATGCAAGATTGACAATTTGGTTCACATTGCTCATAATGTTACCCTGGGCAAGAACGTAATCATAGTTGCCCTGGTGGGAATTTCGGGAAGTTCAACTCTGGGTAATGGAGTCATCTTGGCTGGTCAGGCGGGGGTGACAGACCACGTTAAAATTGGAGATAATGTGATAGTGGCTGCTAAGTCGGGTGTTACCAAAGATATTCCTCCAAATAGATTTGTCTCAGGATTTCCAGCGAGGCTGCATTCCGAGCAGAAAAGAATAAAGGCTATAATCAATCACCTGCCTGATTTATTAAAGAGAATTAAAAAACTGGAGAAGTTGATCCCCAATGCAGTTACAAAAAACCATTAAAAACGCTGTCTGTTTCAAAGGGATAGGATTACATATGGGTAAAGAAGTCACTATGACTTTGGAGCCCGCCCCGGCAAATTCAGGAGTAGTTTTCATACGGGAGGATCTACCAGGTTCTCCTTCAATTAAAGCTGAAGTGGACAAGGTAATAGGCAATATGCGAGGGACCAGCATAGGTAGCGATGGGGTTAAAATTCATACAATAGAACATATCCTTGCCGCTTTATTTGGACTGGGGATAGATAATGTCTTTATCAAGATGAACGGAGAGGAAGTTCCCGCTGCTGACGGAAGCGCTCTTCCCTTTGTGGAGTTAATTCAGAAGGCACAAATTGAGCCCCAAAAAGCTCCCCGAAATTTTCTTAAGATAAAGGAGCCATTCTGGTTAAAAGAAGGGGATAAGCGTGTGATGGTTTTTCCTGCTGAGAAATTGAAGATTACCTATGTAGTGGATTTTCCTCATTCTCCTTTAAAGACACAATTTGCTGAGTTCACCATTGATGAGAAGACTTTTATCCAGGAGATTGCCCCCTCTCGAACTTTTGGCTTTATGGAAGAGGTGGAGGAGTTAAGAAAGAGAGGTCTAATTCAGGGGGGGAGCCTGGAGAATGCTGTGGTAATCGATAAAAATGGGGTTCTTAATAAAAAGGGGTTAAGGTTTTTCAATGAGCCCGTACGCCATAAGATTCTGGACCTCTTGGGGGATCTTTATTTATTAGGGGAGCCCATTCAAGCTCATATTTTGGCCATAAAATCCGGTCATTCCTTTAATGTAAAACTGGCTCAAAAATTGAATAATTTGAGGAAGAAAATCAAGGGAAAGATGGTTTTAGATGTAAGTGCCATCCAGAGGATACTTCCTCATCGTTACCCCTTTCTTTTAGTGGACAAAATTTTGGAGATAGGAGAAAAGGAGATAGTGGGAGTAAAAAATGTTACCATAAATGAGCCGTTTTTTAGGGGTCATTTCCCGGGCCATCCTGTGATGCCTGCGGCTTTGATCATCGAAGCTATGGCTCAGGTAGCAGGAGTATATCTTCTGAATAAAAGTGAAAATCAGGGAAAATTAGCCTATTTTGCCGGAATTGATAAGGCAAGGTTTAGAAGGCCGGTAGTTCCAGGAGACCAGCTGATCACTAAGGTGAAGGTGTTAAATTTAAGAAGGAATACCGGTAAAGTAGAGGCTATAGGCACAGTAAGAGGGGATAAGGTAGCTGAGGCTATATTTGTCTTTAGCCTGATTGAGAGATGAAACCAATGGATATATCCATCGATAAGCTTCCTCGTCATTTGGCCATCATTATGGATGGCAATGGACGCTGGGCAAAGAAGAGGGGTCTTCCGCGTAGCGAAGGACATAGGGTAGGTATGAAAAAGGTGAGGAAAATAGGAAGGATTTGTTTAGATCTTGGAATAAAAGTTCTAACCATATACGCTTTCTCCTGTCAAAACTGGAAAAGGCCCAAAAAAGAAGTGGATTTTTTGATGAGAAGCTTTGAGAGATATCTTGATAGAGAAGCGGATAAGCTCCATAAGGAGGGAGTTCAACTTCGTGTGATCGGTAGAAGAGATGCTCTTCCTTCCCGACTTCGAAGAAAGATAGAGAAGGCTACAGAATTAACTCGCTACAATAAGGGTCTTATCCTTAATTTAGCCATAAACTATGGAGGACAGGAGGAAATTGTGGACGCAGTGAAGAGAATAGCTAATAAGGTTAAAAAAGGAGAGATTTCCCTGGAGGAGATAGATGTGGGATTATTTAATCAGTATTTGTATACCTCGGACCTGCCCTATCCTGATCTTTTGATCAGAACAAGCGGTGAGTATCGAATAAGTAATTTTCTCCTCTATCAGATTGCTTATACAGAGCTCTGGATAACTCCTACCCTTTGGCCTGATTTTGGAAAGGAGGAGCTTATTCAGGCACTTGAGGATTACGCGAGAAGGGAAAGGAGGTTTGGAGGAGTAAAGGATTAGGAATTTCCATGCTTTTAAAGAGAATAATCGTCGCTCTCATTTTTATTCCCATTCTCACTTTTTTTATCTTGTGGGGAGGGTTTGCCTTTTTAGGTTTGATTTGCACCATCATTGGCTTTGGTTTATTTGAATTTTATCGGGGGATGAAAAGAGAAAAGCTCCTTATGAATATAGGTATACTTTTGGGTATGGGGATTCCCTTCTCCTTTTATTTGATGGGAGAGAAGGCCGCCTCCCCCATTTTAACGCTGGTTATTTTTTTATTCCTTTTTGGACAGTTTTTTGAATTTAAGAGATGGAGAAATTCCACGGGTGCCTTTATAAACATAGGGGGAATTCTTTACATAAGCTTTCTTTTCAGTCATATACTGATTTTAAGAAATATCCCGAGGATAGGATCTACTCTGACCATAACCGTTCTTTTTGCTACCTGGATGGGTGATACAGGGGCTTATTTTATGGGGGAGAGGTGGGGTAAACATAAGCTTCTTCCGGAAATTAGTCCTCATAAGTCAAAAGAGGGTTTCCTGGGAGCAGTTTTAGTAAGCTCGCTGGCTATGTTTATCTCTCGATTGTGGCTTTGTCTCCCCCTCATCCATACGGCAATTTTGGGAATTTTGATAGGGACAATGGGCCAGATGGGGGATTTTTTTGAATCTATGCTCAAGCGAGAGATGGGGATAAAGGATTTTAGCGAAATTCTTCCCGGACACGGGGGAATTTTGGATAGATTTGACAGTGTGCTTTTCACCATTCCTCTATTTTATTATTATGTCAAATACCTGATTATTTCGTAATATTGGAATTCCAATAATTTTCTTTGGATTATATTAACCCAGATTCGGTAAACTAATTTTTAGGAAATAGTTTCCCACGCTCCCTGAAAT
>CAYSEE010000055.1:0-1414 GCA_964429955.1 uncultured Clostridia bacterium
AGGATAATAAATAAATGACCAAAGCTTTAAAGGCTAAGCTGCCAGAGAAAAGCGTGGAGGAGGTATTTGGGAAAAGGGGAATAGTTGCCCAGCATCTTGAGCATTATGAGGAAAGAAAAGAGCAGATTCAAATGGCTATGGAAGTTGAAAGGGCGATCGATGAGCGCGAGCATCTCATTGTTGAGGCGGGAACCGGAATTGGAAAGAGCCTGGCCTATTTAGTTCCCTTCATTTACTGGACGATAAGGAAAAACAAACGAGCGATCATTTCCACTTACACCAAAACCCTTCAAGAACAGTTGATTAAAAGGGACCTTCCCTTCTTAAGGAAAGCCTTGGGGGTGGATTTTCACTTTGCCCTGGCCATGGGAGGAGAAAATTACCTTTGCCTGAGGAAATTATCCCAAGCTCGATTTTATGGATTATTGGATACCAAAAAGGAGGTTAAGGAGCTGGAAAAAATTTTCCAGATGCAGCCTCATTTAAAAAGGGGACTAAAATCAGAACTCAACTTTGAGCCCTCAGCCAAGGTCTGGAACAGAGTATGCCGACAACCTGACCTTTGTATGGGGAAAAGATGTCCTTATCAGCGAGATTGTTACTATATGAGGGTAAAGAAGGAGGAACAAAAATCTCAGATATTGGTGGTCAACCATCATCTTTTCTTTGCCCATCTCGTCTCAGGGGAAAAGGTATTGCCCTCTTTTGATGCAGTGGTATTTGATGAGGCTCATAACTTAGAAGAAGTAGCCACCAATTTTTTGGGAATCCGCATTTTTAGCGGAGAGATAAGAAATCTTTTAAATGGCTTATTTAACCTCCGCACTCAAAGAGGGTTTCTCTTAAGATTGAGCAATTTAAAGAATGAAGAAAGGACTCTTTTGGAAGAGCTGGTGCAGGAAGCAGGAAGGGCTAATGAGAGATTCTTTTCCAGGCTAAAAGAAAAACTCCCTTCCGGGGCTACCAAGCAAAGGATCAGAGGAAAAGGATTTTTGGTTAATATGTTAGATAGGCCTCTTTCCAATTTAATTTTTGGATTGAACTCATTATTAGATGATAGTAAAGACGAGGAGGAAAGGCTGGAGATTTCTTTTTGTCTATCCCGATGTATGGAAATAAGGGATAACCTGAGAATAATTTTGGAACAGAAAAGAGAGGATTATGTTTACTGGGCGGAGGCTATTTCCACAAAGGGGACAAATTATGCCTTATGTGCTGCTCCTATAAATGTAGCCGAGGAGTTAAAAATAAGGGTTTTCGGTAAAATGAAGGTGGTTATCCTGACCTCTGCTACATTGGCCACCAACAAAAATTTCAGCTATATCCGGGAAAGGTTAGGGTTGGAGGATGGAAAAGAATTACTTCTTAGCTCCCCCTTCGATTATTCCAAACAAGCTATCCTATACATTCCCTC
>CAYSEE010000055.1:1424-4080 GCA_964429955.1 uncultured Clostridia bacterium
CCTGGGAAGAGTCTGATCTGTATTCCTCCAAGATAATTGAGGAGATCAAGAAAATCCTCAAGATAACCAGAGGAGCTACCTTTGTCCTTTTTACCAGCTTTCAGATGTTAAATCAAGTATACGAGCCGCTCAAAAGAGAGCTGAACGATCTTAACATCCTAAGACAAGGGGATATGCCTCGCTATCAGCTTTTGGAAAAATTCAAAAATGAAGATAGATCAGTCCTTCTGGGAACTAATACCTTCTGGCAAGGGGTTGATGTGCCTGGAGATGCCCTGCAGTGTGTAATTATTACCAAGCTTCCCTTCGCCGTTCCCAATGATCCTGTCGTAGAGGCGAAGATAGAGTTTCTAAAGGCCCAGGATAAAAATCCGTTTCTCTCCTATCAGGTTCCTCAGGCTATTATTCTTCTCAAGCAGGGGTTTGGCCGCCTGATAAGAAGTAAGGACGATAGAGGAGTGGTGGCTATCCTCGATCCCCGTCTTAAGACAAGATATTACGGAAGGATGTTTCTCAATTCCCTCCCTCAATGTAGAATGACCTCCAGCTTAGCCGAGGTGGAGGAGTTTATGACTCCTTAAATTTCTTCAAATATACCATCAACATGGAGATGGCCGCTGGGGTAATTCCTGAGATACGCGAGGCCTGACCTATGGAAATTGGTTTAAATTTGGACAGCTTCTCCCTTACCTCAGTGGATAGACTCGGGATCTTGAAAAAGTCCATATCCGGAGGTATTCTCATTTTCTCCATCCTTTTAAATCTTTCTATCTCCCTGTTCTGGCGTTCAATATAACCTCGATATTTTACATTTACCTCCACCTGGAAAGCCTCCTCGGCAGATAGTTTTTCCTCTCCTTTATTCAGGGAAATCAATTGGTCATAGGTGAGCTGCGGTCTTTGAAGGAGCTCCTCCAGGCTAACAGGGTGAGTGAGAGGGGTAGTTCCCCACTCTTTAAGTTTCTTATTGATGGTCTCGTTTGGAATAATTTTGACCTTTTTGAGCCTCGTCAGTTCTCTCTCAATTGCCTCCTTTTTGGCAAGGACCTTTTCGTAATCCTCCCTGTCTACCAATCCTATTCTGTAACCTATCTCTTTTAAGCGAAGGTCAGCGTTGTCTTCTCTGAGGACCAGTCTATACTCAGCCCGAGAGGTGAACATTCGATAGGGCTCATTGGTTCCCTTGGTGACAAGATCATCAATTAATACGCCAATATAGGCTTGAGAGCGATCCAGTATCAAGGGTTCCTTACCCTTGGTCTTAAGAGCTGCATTGATGCCGGCCATAAGCCCTTGGGCAGCAGCCTCCTCGTATCCTGTGGTTCCGTTAATTTGACCGGCAAAATACAGGTTCCTCACCAGTTTTGTCTCCAGTGTGGGAAATAATTGGGTGGGGTCTACATAGTCGTGTTCAATGCCGTAGCCTGGTCGAGTTATCTCTGCTTTCTCCAATCCCTCAATAGTGTGGATCATTTTAATCTGGATGTCCACAGGAAGAGTTGTAAAAAGGCCATTGGGATAGAACTCAATTGTATCCCTTCCCATAGGCTCCAAGAATATCTGGTGTCTTTCCTTCTCGGGAAACCTTATTATCTTATCCTCTATTGAGGGACAATATCGAGGCCCAGGACCCTTTATTATCTTTGTGTAAATAGGGGAGTGAGCTAATCCTTCTTTGATGATATGATGAGTGCGAGAATTAGTATAGGTAATATAACAGGGAATCTGGTGCTTGATTATCCTTTTTGTGGAAAAGGAAAAGGGGACAGGGGACTCGTCTCCGTACTGAGGTTTCAATACGGAGAAGTTAATACTCTTTCCATCCAGACGAGGACAGGTATCCGTCATAAACCTGCCCATTCTAAATCCCAGCTCTCTTAAGTTTTTGGAGAGCCCTATAGCGGGAAACTCCCCCATTCGCCCGGCAGGAAAATGGACAAAACCTATATGTATCACACCGTTAAGGAATGTTCCCGGACAGATGATCGTCGTCTTACCCAAGAATCTTTCTCCTATGTTTGTCTCTACTCCACAGGCTGTTTTATCTTTGACCAAAATTTTTTCCACTACTCCCTGCTTTAAGTCCAGGTTGGGTTGATTCTCTAAGGTTGACTTCATACAAAGTCGATATTTTTCCTTATCCGCCTGGGCCCGTGACGAACGGACAGCGGGGCCCTTGCTGGTGTTCAAGATACGAAACTGGGTGCCTGTCCTATCAATTGTCTTGCCCATCTCCCCGCCTAATGCATCTATTTCCTTTACCAGTTGCCCCTTAGCTAAGCCCCCAATGGCAGGATTGCAGGACATAACAGCAATTGTGTCTATGTTCATTGTCAAAAGCAAAGTTGAGCAGCCCATACGAGAGGCTGCCAGCGCTGCCTCGCAGCCAGCATGACCTCCCCCCACAACAATGACGTCGTATTTCTTGGGATATGTTGACAAAAACAAGCCTCCGTATTATATATGTTATATATGAAACTTGGTATCGGAAATTGTCTTCGACGATTTCTTCGAAATGCAAAAATTCCTTCAAATTAAAAAGGGGGAGCAGGCCTTGCTTGCTCGAGCGAAGCGAGAGGCGGCTTTGCCGACAAGGCCGCCCGTGGGGAAACGCGAAGCGTTGCCCCCTCAAGTGTCTTGAAGGGCATTCCCAAAC
>CAYSEE010000055.1:4090-6383 GCA_964429955.1 uncultured Clostridia bacterium
AAGGCCGTTGAGGGGGCATTCCGAAGGAATCGGCGAAGCCCAATACTAAGTATTGCCCCCTCAAGCATCTTATATATGAAACTCCAGGATATCCCCCTCTTTCAGGATGCTATCTCTATCTATCCTTTGACCGTTAAATTTATCTGAATCCCATATTCTGGCATATTTTAACTTTTGCACAAAATCCTTGTGAATTGCCACTGCTGCATCAATAACGGTGCTGCCCTTTTTGAGCACTATGGGATCATTTAAGTCGGCAGGTTTGCCAGGTATCTTGGTGTATACCCTGATGATGTTCAGAGCCTTATAAATTTCCCTTTTAAGATCGTTTAATTTCTCTACCTCTTTGGCAGAGATGGGAGTTATGGGAAATTCCTTCTCGTATAGATCCCTCAATATCTCTAAGCATTTATGTGCTCCTTTTAAGTCAATTTTGTTGCCCACCATCATCGTTCTTTTATACATCCATCCTTCCCTTTGATTATCTACCTTCTCTCGGTATCCCAATTCTATTTTGAACTGCCTCAGCTTTTCTTTCACTTCCTCTGTCTCCTCGAGAACGCCATCGCTGGCAAGATCCACAATAAATAGGATAAGATCAGCATTTCTGATGATCTCGGGAAGGTACGGTTCTATGAAATTACCTGTAATGGGAGGAGTGTCTATCAGCTGAATTTTGATGTTTTCAAATTTCATCATTCCCACCGCAGGCTCGCGTGTAGTAAAAGGATAGGGGGCGACTTCAATGGATATATTAGTGAGCTTTTGAACAATCTGGGATTTTCCCGTGTTTGGCGCTCCAATGAGCGCCACCTGGCCAGCTCCCTGTTTTGGTATGTGAAAGCCATAGGTTTTCTTAAGGGTGGCGCGCTTTTTCTGTATCTGTCTTTTTAGACGGGAAATCTTCGCCCGCAGCTCAGCTTGCAGCTTATCTGTCCCCTTGTGCTTGGGCATAATGGCAAGCATTTCGTAAAGAATGGCAATCTTTTCCTGCTCACCTCGAGCACTCCTATACCTTCGCTCAGCCTCGTAATATTGCGGAGGAAGATTTGCCGGCATAATTCGACCCGGATGTTATTCTATTTCTTAAATAAGAAAAGTCAAGAAGTGGTTCGGGCGGACTTGATTAATGAGGGGATTTCTGGTAATATATGATATAAGAACGTAAGATAAGCAGATATTTTCCCCTCAATATCTTGAGGAAAAAGTAAATGGCCTTTATTGCTAAAAAGCTGGATTCCTTTGAAAAGCTTAAGGTGTTAGGGGAGGTGGCCAGGTTTGATGTGTGCGGCTTCCCCTCCATCTTCATCAAAAAGAGCAAGAAGTTTCAGCGATTTAGGTTTATTTATCCTGCTATAGGGAGAAAGGGTTCCTGCGTGAGATTATTTAAGGTCCTTCAAACTAACAGTTGCGAGGGTAACTGTTTTTATTGCGCTAATCGTAAGGATAGGAATTTTCAGAGGATTAGCTTTTCTCCTCAGGAACTTGCCCGTCTTTTTATCCAATATTGGAAAAGAGGGTTGGTGGACGGTCTTTTTCTCTCATCTGCCATTTATGAATCCCCTGACCGATCAGAGGAGAAAATGCTCAAGACCCTCCAGCTTCTTCGATATAAATATGGGTATCGTGGCTACGTTCATTACAAGATATTGCCCGGCACCAGCGAATCGTTAATTGAGGCAGCAGCTCATCTTGCTGACAGGCTATCCATAAACCTGGAGGCACCTAATGCAAAGTATTTAAGTCGGCTCTCTCCTACAAAGGATTTTTCCTCCGGAGTTCTTTCCGGTCTGAAGAAAATTGCCCAGCTCCACAGAAAAAAGCCCTTAAGAGCTGGTATCACCACCCAATTGGTGGTGGGAGCGGCCAAGGAGACAGATAGGGAGATATTAAATCTTTCGAACAAGCTTTATCAGGATTACAATCTCTGGCGGGTGTATTATAGCGCCTTTATGCCCATTATGGATACCCCACTGGAGGAGATGCCTCCCTGTCCGCTTCTTCGCGAATTCAGGCTTTATCAGGCGGATTTTCTTTTGAGAAAATATGGGTTCGTCCCGGAGGAACTGCCTTTTGATGAAAGAGGTAATCTTCCTCAAAACTGCGATCCCAAACTTGGCTGGGCGTTAAGAAATCCTGACAAGTTTCCCATAGAGGTGAACAAAGCTGATTTTTGGGAGTTGATAAGAGTTCCAGGTATTGGAAGGATCTCCGCCGAGAGGATTATAAGCGCTCGTAGGAGGGATAAATTTGTAAATTTAGAGCAACTAAGGCGAACCGGAGCCGTTGTCGA
>CAYSEE010000056.1:0-6366 GCA_964429955.1 uncultured Clostridia bacterium
CCAAAGCGACCGTTCCAAAACACCGAGGGAAAGGAGCAACAATAAAAATGCCGAAGCCGGGTTAAAGTAAAAATTTTATATTGTAATCTCGAAAAGGAGGATTAAAGTATGAAAAGGGATATCGAAGGGGTCTGGGCGAGACAGATTCTGGATTCTCGGGGAAATCCCACTGTAGAGGTTGAAGTGACATTAGAGGACGGCACTAAGGGTAGGGCAGCTGTGCCCTCAGGTGCTTCTACCGGAGAATATGAGGCAATAGAGTTAAGAGACGGAGGTAAGGAATGGATGGGCAAAGGAGTGAGCAAGGCAGTAAAGAACGTAAATGAGGTCATTGGCCCAAAAATTAAAGGGATGGATGCTGCCCATCAGGCTGAAGTTGATAAGCTGATGATTGAACTGGATGGAACGTCCAATAAACAAAGATTAGGGGCAAACGCCGTCTTAGGCGTGTCCTTAGCCATAGCTAAGGCAGCAGCCAATTCCTTTGGACTTCCTTTGTATAGATACTTAGGCGGGATGGAGGCGAGGATAATTCCTCTGCCTATGATGAATGTCTTAAATGGTGGAAAACACGCTGACAACAATGTGGATCTGCAGGAGTTTATGATTATGCCCATAGGAGCTTCTACCTTTAGAGAGGCTTTGCGTATCTCCACCGAAGTTTTCCATCATCTGAAAGCGATTTTAAGAAAGAAAGGTTATAATACGTCGGTAGGAGATGAGGGAGGATTTGCTCCCAATTTATCCTCCAATACAGAGGCCTTAGAGGTGATTATGGAGGCAATAGAAAGAGCTGGATATAAGGGGGGTCAGGACATCGCCCTGGCTCTTGATCCTGCTGCCAGTAGCTTTTACGAAGATGGAAGGTATATCTTAAAAGCGGAGAAGGAGAAAGAAAAAAGTTCTGATGAGATGATTGATTTTTACGAGGAGATAATAAATAATTTTCCCGTCTTCTCCATTGAGGATGGTTTAGCTGAGGATGACTGGGAAGGATGGAAACTTTTAACCGATAGGCTGGGGGAAAGGATTCAACTTGTAGGAGATGACCTTTTTGTGACAAATACCGATCGCCTCCAAAGGGGCATAAATTTAGGGGTGGCTAATTCCATTCTCATTAAGCCCAATCAAATTGGGACTCTTACCGAGACCATCCAGACCATCGAATTAGCAAGGAGATGTGGATATTCCGCAGTTATCTCTCATCGATCAGGAGAGACCGAGGATACCACTATTGCGGATTTGGCAGTGGGAATGGGAACAGGACAAATTAAGGCCGGCTCCTGTTCACGAAGTGAGCGAATGGCCAAATATAATCAGCTTTTGCGGATAGAAGAAGAATTAGGAAGTGCGGCCATTTATGCTGGCAGAACTACGTTGAACGTAAAACGTGAGACGTAAGAATGCACAGGATTACCTTAATTCCTGGGGATGGAATTGGTCCAGAGATAACGGAGGCCGCACGGCATTGTGTTGAGGCAACCGGGGTGAAGGTAGAGTGGGAAATAGTGGAGGCAGGAACTTCAACGATAGAGAGATATAATACCCCTCTTCCCGAACAGGTTTTCGAGTCCATAAAGAGAAATAAGGTAGCCTGGAAGGGTCCCATCACTACGCCGATAGGAGAGGGCTTTCGAAGTGTAAATGTAGCTTTAAGAAAGAGATTGAACCTATATCTTTGTCTTCGTCCTTATAAGTATTATTCTGGGGTGAGAAGCAAATTTGAGAATGTGGATATAGTGGTGATAAGGGAGAATACAGAGGATTTATATGCTGGAATTGAGTTTGAGGAAGGCAAGGAGGAAACTAAGAGGTTTATCGAGTTTATTCGAAAAGAAAAAGGCGTAAAGATAAGGGGAGACTCGGGAATTAGCATCAAGCCGATCTCTATATCCGCTTCCAAGAAAATAGTAGAGGCTGCCTTCCGTTACGCCGTTGAGAATGACAGAAAGAAGGTGACAGCTGTTCACAAGGCCAATATTATGAAATTCAGCGATGGGGTATTTTTGAAAGCAGCCAGGGAGGTAGCAAAAAAGTATAATGGAAAGGTGGAATTTGAGGATAGGTTAGTCGATAATATGTGTATGCAGTTGGTTCAAAAACCGCAGAACTACGATGTTTTGGTATTGCCCAATCTCTATGGAGATATTATCTCCGATTTATGTGCTGGCCTGGTGGGAGGGTTAGGAATGGCTCCAGGGGCAAATATAGGGGATGAATACGCTGTTTTTGAGCCTACCCATGGAAGCGCTCCCAAGTACAAGGGGATGAATAAGGTCAATCCCACCGGAATGGTGCTTTCCGGGGTGATGATGCTCAGGTTCTTAGGAGAAAAGGAGGCCGCTGACAAATTAGAAAGGGCGGTAGCAGAGGTTATTCGAGAGGGAAAGAATGTCACCTATGACTTAAAATCAACCCCTGATGATCCCACAGCTGTGGGAACGAGAGAGATGGCCCAAGCTATTATAAAAAAGATGTAATTTAGTTGAGAGTTATAAGTTGTTAGTGATGAGCGAATTAAAAACTAAGAATTAGTTTTACTATAACTATTTACTATGATTGGAGGCTATCTGCTAAGAACTCTCAACTTATTTGTTATGCTTGTATTTTTTTATATTTAAGCTAATATATAGGTAGGAAAAATAAAATGAATAATCAAAGACCCAAAAAGCCGGTTATCAAGAAGAAGAAGAATAATAAGTTTGGAAGGAGCATGCTCATCCTTTTTGTATTATTCTTGATCGTCATTTCCCTTTTCAATTTCATACGCATTACGCCGGGGATAAGGGAAACGAAACTCTCTTATAGCGAGTTCTTAAGTATGGTAGAGAAAAATCAAATCCATAAGGTGGTGATAAAGGGTCGCTCCATAGAGGGAAAACTTGATGAAAGAACGCGGTTTCAAACCTTCGCTCCCGATGATCCTGAGCTGATTAAAATTCTACGAGAAAATAAGGTGGAAATTGAGGCTCATCCTGATACCTCTCCCTGGTTGGGAAGTCTTTTAGGGGGACTGCTTCCTATCCTGATCTTTGTCGGCATCTGGATCTATATTGTCAGGCAAATGCGTGCCTCGGGAAGCCAGGCCTTTTCCTTTGGAAAGAGCAGAGCTAAATTTGCCTCTAAGGAAAAGGTCAAGGTTACCTTTGAGGACGTAGCAGGAGCAGAGGAAGCTAAGGAGGAGCTAAAGGAGCTAATAGAATTTCTAAAAAATCCTCAGAAATTTCAGAGATTGGGAGCGAAAATTCCCAAGGGGGTGCTTTTGGTAGGACCTCCCGGATGTGGGAAGACCCTTTTAGCAAAAGCTGTTGCAGGAGAGGCTGGTGTGCCCTTCCTCAGCATCAGTGGTTCGGATTTTGTGGAGATGTTTGTTGGGGTAGGGGCGTCGCGAGTCAGGGACCTCTTTGAGCAGGGAAGAAAGAACGCCCCCTGTATTATCTTCATTGATGAGCTGGATGCGGTAGGCAGGCAGCGCTTTGCTGGCATTGGAGGAGGACATGATGAAAAGGAACAAACTCTAAATCAGCTGTTGGTGGAGTTAGACGGTTTCACCCCTCGACAGGGAGTGATAGTTATGGCGGCAACCAACAGGCCCGATGTGCTGGACGCTGCTCTTCTAAGGCCGGGCAGATTTGACCGGCGAGTCACCATTAATGTCCCCGATATAAAGGAAAGGGAGGAAATTTTAGCTCTTCATATGAGAAATAAACCAATAGCTAAGGATGTCGACATTAAGGTTCTGGCGCGGAGAACTCCTGGTTTCGTAGGAGCGGATATAGAAAATTTGATCAATGAGGCCTCTTTATTGGCAGCACGTAAAAATAAAAACGAGATCGGAACGGAGGAATTGGAGGCAGCTATTGACAGAGTGATCGCAGGGCCGGAGAAAAGATCCCGCATTATGCGAAAAAAGGAGAAAGAAATCATTGCCTACCATGAAAGTGGCCATACTCTGGTGGCAAATCTATTGCCCTTTGCTGACCCCATCCATAAAGTTTCCATCATTCCTCGCGGCTCGGCTGCTTTGGGATATACACTCCAGCTACCGTTAGAAGATAAATATTTGGTTACTAAGTCGGAACTGTTGGATAAACTCAGCGTTCTTCTTGCGGGCAGAGCTAGTGAGGAGTTTATATTTAATGAAATAAGCACGGGAGCCCAAAATGATCTCCAGCAGGCCACTTTTATCGCAAAAAAGATGATCTGCGAATACGGAATGAGCGAGAAATTAGGGCCTGTAGCCTTGGGGGAAAATCACGAGGTCTTCCTCGGTCGAGATTTTCTTAAGGAGAAAAGCTATAGCGAGGAATTAGCCTTTGACATCGATAAGGAGATTCGTCGAATAATCGAGGAGTGTTATGGTAGGGCATTGAGGCTATTAAGGGAAAATAAGGATAAGTTAATCCGGTTAGCCAAGGTATTGGAGAAAAAGGAGGTGTTGGGAAAGGAGGAGATAGAGAGGATAATAGGTAAAAAGGTGACCAAAGAGGCAATACATAATGATGAATCCACGGGTGCTGATTATAAGGGATAAAGAGCGGATTAGAGAAGAACTGAAAAGAATAGGAGTTAGCAAGGAGGGAAGGCAGATTCTCCTTTCCAAGAGTTCTTTTTATCTCATTAATTTAGAGGGTATTTCCTCACAAGCGGCCAATCTCCTTAAGCAGGAAATGCTCGCCACAGGAGGGGACGTAGCCATTGAGAAAGAAGTGGTCTCCTTCAGAAGTAAGAGGAGTGATGCTCTTTTGATGGGAACGGAGGCACAGTATGAAAAAATCATTCCTCGATTAAGAAGACAACCCTTTGGCCTTGCCACAATCGCCAGCCAAATAAAGCAAACCTTGGATAACTTCAAGCGAGAGAATTTTGTGATCTCCTTAGGAAATAAGAGGTTGAATTTATCAGAGAGGATAGCTGTAATGGGGATATTGAACGTGACCCCCGATTCCTTTTATGATGGGGGAAGGTATCTACGACAAGATAAGGCCCTAAGACGGGTAGAAGAGATGGTCGAGGAGGGAGCCGACATCATCGATATAGGAGGGGAATCCACCAGGCCAGGAGCGGAAAGGGTAAATCCTGATGAAGAAAGAAGAAGAGTTATCCCTATTATAGACAAAATAAGAAGGCATTTTGATATTCCCATCTCCATTGATACTTATAAGGCACAGATAGCAAGAGAGGCTATAGAGGCAGGAGCAGATATGGTTAACGACATAAGCGGATTAAGATTTGATTTGGAGTTAAAAAAGGTGATAGCCAGCTTTGATGTGCCAGTAGTGATAATGCATATAAAGGGAACTCCGAAAGATATGCAAGACAACCCTCAGTATAAGTGCTTAATGGGTGAGATAATCTCATACATAAGGGAGAGCATAAAGATAGCGGAAGAAGCAGGGGTAGACCCTGATAAAATCATCATCGACCCGGGGATCGGGTTTGGAAAAACCACCACTCATAACCTGGAAATTATAAGTAGGCTCGGTGAGCTAAAAAGCTTAGGCAAGCCTATTCTTATTGGAGTTTCTCGTAAATCCTTTATTGGCAATATTTTGAAGTTACCCTCCTCTGAGCGTTTGGAGGGAAGCTTGGCGATGGCTTCCCTTTCCGTATTCCAGGGAGCTCATATGGTTAGAACTCACGATGTGAAGCAAACACGTCGAGCAGTTGATATGGTAAAAGCCGTTATGCAGCAGTAAGGTGGCTAAAGCCATCCTTATTTTAAAGTATTGAAGCATCTCCCCCTCAATATGTTCAGATGAGGCATATTTTATGATCATCCTGGGTGTAGATCCGGGGACCGCTGTTACGGGGTACGGAGTGCTCCGGACCCCTTCATTAACAGATAAGAGGGAAGAACGCCCAGAGGTGGTGGATTATGGTTGTATTCGTACTTCAAATACCCAAGAGATGCCTCATCGCTTAAGGATCATCTATCAAAAGATGAGCGAAATCATTCAAAAGTATCACCCTGAAGAAATCGCTATTGAGGAAGTTTTCTTCAACAAGAACAGCAAGACCGCTCTTTCCGTAGGACAAGCTCGAGGAGTAATTATTTTGGCCGCCTCTTTTAAAGGAGGTAAGGTTTTCAGCTATACTCCCTTAGAGGTAAAGCAAGCTATAACTGGCTACGGAAGAGCCAAAAAGAGGCAGGTCCAACATATGATAAAAAAACTCCTTCTCCTGCCTCAAATTCCCTTCCCCGATGATGCCTCTGATGCTATTGCTGTAGCTCTTTGCCACTATCATTCCCGAAAGCTAAAGAGCTTGGCAACACCCTGACCTATTTAAAAATCTTCCCAGGTCATTACATTTCAACCTGGATTCGGCAACCTATTAAATTTATCAAGTTGCCCGCCGAGGATG
>CAYSEE010000057.1:0-6328 GCA_964429955.1 uncultured Clostridia bacterium
TATATAGACTCCTTTAAACCTGGATTCGGCATTTTTATTGTTGCTCCTTTTCCTCGGTGTTTTGGAATGGTCGCTTATCTAAAACATCCTCAGCGGAGAGCTTAATAAATTTAATAGGTTGCCGAATCCGGGTTTAATCCTCTCTCCTCTTTTCTTTAAGCCTCTCAATCCTCTGTAAAATCTCGTCTATCTGTTCTCTTAAATCGCCAAAGGTATCCTTAAGATCTCCCAAGGAAACAACTTCAACCACCTCAACAATTGCTCCTCGAGGGCAAACCATCTGACAACGACGGCACCTATTGCATTTTTCCTCGTCAATATGCGCCTTACCGAAGATAATATTTATCGCACCAGTTGGGCAAGATCGCGCACATAGCCCACACCCTACGCATAACTCCTCTTTTACGGAAAGCATATTTATTTTACCTTCCTTTATTTTCTATCTCCAACACCATTTTGGTATGGTTAGCTATTCTCTCCAAATTATCCTTTATCCTCCTCATCCTTTTCTCCGTGGCGTAGTCAATGATAAGTACTCCATTGAGATGGTCAATTTCATGCTGGATAACTCGGGCAAGAAAGCCCTCAATTCTCAGTTTTACCAATTTCTTATCCTCATTTAAGCCCTCAATTCTAATTCTTTTTGCCCTATTCACCGGCACGAAAATCTCAGGAAGACTCAAGCATCCTTCCGAAAGAGAATCCTCTCCTTCTTCCTCTATAACTTGGGGATTGATCAGTTTTAAAAGCCCCTTCCCTGTATCGACAATGATAATCCTCTTATCCACACCTATCTGAGGGGCAGCTAAACCTATCCCCTCATTTTCATACATTATCTTTGCCATACTGGATAAAAGCCCTCTTTCTTCGGAGCTTACCCTCTCAACCCATTTCGCTTTTCTCCTGAGAATGGGATCTCCGTACCTACGCAATCTCAAATTGGACATTTGCTCTCCTCCAAATTTTTATATTGAATTTACCTTACTTTCTCATCCTCCGCTTTTTCCATAATTTTCGCCACAATCTCATCCATTATCTCTGCTGTGCGTGTCTTCGCATAAACCTGAATAAAAGGCCTTCCCTCATCAGTGGAATTCACTATGTCTGGCTCAATGGGAATTCTACCAAGAAAGGGAACGCCTAAATCCTTTGCCGCCTTTTCTCCTCCTCCTGTCTTGAAAAGCTCAATTTTCCCTCCACAATGAGGGCAAATTAGCCCGCTCATATTCTCTATTATGCCGATCACAGGTATCTTCAAGGCCTTAGCAAAACCAACCGATTTTCGAGAATCCAGAAGAGCCACCTCTTGAGGAGTGGTCACAATTATCGCCCCATCCATACCCGGGATAAGCTGAGCTACGCTTAAGGGCTCATCCCCTGTCCCGGGAGGAGAATCGACAACCAGGTAGTCGAGCTTTCCCCAATTGACATCGCCTAAGAATTGAGATATTAGCTTCATTTTTAAAGGACCGCGCCAGATAACAGGTGTATCGGCACTCTCAAGTAAAGAGGCGATGGTAACCATTTTTAAACTGGGAGTGATTGAGATAGGTTCTATCACATTTTCTCCTGAGGCGTTTAAACGACGACCTTCCACTCCCAGCATCTTGGCTAAACTTGGTCCATGAATATCCACATCCAAAATTCCCACCTTTTTTCCTTGGAAAAGCAACCCATAAGCAAGGTTTACGGCGACTGTGCTTTTGCCCACTCCTCCTTTACCGCTTATGATGATTAGCTTATGCTTGATCTTCTCCATCCTTTCCTCAATTTTTCTCTTTTGTTGATCTTGTTGAGGGGAAATACTTGCCTGTCTCATTTCTTTCTCCTAATCTTCATTTTTTATTCTTTCCCAGAGACCCTTTATTTGAGAGGAGACATCACCATTTGAATATTCCACTACGGGTTTACCTATAACCAGAGCCTCTGTAACAATCGTATCAAAGGAAATCTTCCCTGCTACCTCTATACCATAAGATTGGCAAAAATCCTCTATATGCTGGGTATTCTCGAGGTTCAAATCGTATTTATTTATGCATACCATACTCTTTACCCCAAAATGGTGAGCTACTCCAATAACCCGCTTCAGATCATGAATGCCGGAAAAGGTGGGCTCAGTGACAATTAAGGCGATATCCACCCCTGATAACGAGGCAATGACAGGACATCCAATCCCGGGTGGGCCATCTATGATCACAAAATCCCTTTTCTCCTTCTCAGCGATTGACTTAGCCTTTTCTCTAACTAAACTTACCAATTTCCCGGAGTTTTCCTCGGCAATGCCCAATTTCGCATGGACCAGAGGACCGTATTTGGTCCGGGAGACAAACCATTTCCCCGAGGGATGTTTCACCATTTTAATCGCCTTTTGAGGACAGACATAAACACAAACTCCACACCCCTCACAGGAAACAGGATCGACGGTAAAGTCATCTATCGCTTCAAAACGGCAGACTTCCTGACACTTTCCACATTGAATGCACTTATCCTGATTTATTTGTGCCACCCTTCCAGTAAACTCATATGTTTCCTTGATAGTAGGGTGAAGCAGAAGATATAAATCCGCTGCATCAACATCGCAATCTGCCATAACCTTGTTTTCAGCCAAGCTGGCAAATGAGGCAGTGGTAACCGTCTTACCCGTTCCACCTTTGCCGCTGATAACCACTATTTGCTTCATAATGATCTCTCCGTAGTTAATCTGAGAGCATTGCCTTAACTTGCTCATAAAGTGCTCTGAATTTCCTTTTATACTCCGATATCTCCTCGACTATAGGAATCCCCTTTGAATAAGCTATGGCAATTCGGCTATCCATAGGAATGCGCATCAAAATGGAAATTTTCTCATTTTGACAATATTCCTCAACCCTTTTATCTCCCACATCAGCCCGATTAATTACCACTCCAAAGGGTATTTTCAGTTTTCTCATTACCTCTACTGCCAACCTTAAATCGTTCAGGCCAAAGGGAGTGGGTTCTGTGACCAGGATACAAAAATCACTTCCCTTCACCGCCTCAATTACCGGGCAGGAAGTTCCCGGTGGAACATCAATGATGGTAACTCGATCATTCCTGGCAAGCTTCTTCACCTCTCTAATTAAAGGGGGAGATACTGCTTCTCCCACGTTAAGCTTCCCCTGAATAAAGAGAATTGAGTCAGATGTTCCCTCTTCAACCACTCCCTTTGGCCTGTTTACCTCTTTAATAGCTTTCTCCGGACAAACAATACTGCACCCACCACAGTTATGACAAAGTTCAGGGAAAAATAAGACTTTCTCCTTGACAACAGCAAGAGCATTATAAGAGCAAAACTCTGCGCATTTTCCACAATGGGTACATCTTTCCTCATCCACCTTAGGCACCAGGACGCTCAGGGATCGAGCATATGTGATCTCAGGCTTCAAGAAAATATGAGCGTTAGGCTCTTCTACATCGCAATCCAGAAACTCTACCTCTTCCCCTAAGGAGAGAGCCAAATTTACCGCTATGGTGGTCTTTCCCGTCCCACCTTTACCACTGGCTACGGAGATGATCATCTTTATCCTCTTACCATTTTAGTCCCACATTTAGGACAGCTCATCTGGTAGCAGGGAGTCCCTCTTTGATGAGGAACTGTAGCACCGCAATTTGGGCAAATGCATCTTCCTCCTGGGCCAGCTCCCGGACGGGTGCCACCCATCCTACCTCTACCGCCCCCACCGGCGGGTCCCGTTCCATCTCCTCTTGGCATTTTTTCCTCCTTCAATTAATTATTTTTCCTTCTCCAATTCCTTAATTCTCTTGTTAATCTGCTCCAATTGTTGAGTGATGACCTGAGCTTGGTTCTTCAAAAACTCCAGCTCCTGTTCCTTGCTCATCTGAGGAGAAACTCCAGGAGTATTACCTGTCCCATAAGACATCCCCTGAAATCCTCCTACCATTCCCCGACCCATTCCCATACCTCTTCCCATACCACGACCACCACCCATTCCTCCCCCTGTTCCAAAATGAGATGCTACATTTGCCTGATCAGTAGGTTTAAGCTCTCCTCTTTTGTATTTTTCAATAACCTCCCTTACCTGTCCGCTGACCCCCGTTATTACCTGAATCCCTGCTGCAGATAGAGTTTGAAAGGCATTAGGACCACAGTTTCCAGTAAGAACCACTGCAACTCCCTTATTAGCTATCAGCTGAGCAGTTTGAATGCCTGCTCCATGCATCAGAGTTGTGCTGGAATTTTGAATTCCCTCAAATTCCATTGTCTCCGGGTCAATGATAATAAAATACTGACATCGCCCCAACCTTGGATCAACCATAGCATCCAGGGTAGGTCCTGTAGAGGATACCGCTATCTTCATATGATTCTCCTTAACAAGATATTTAAGGGGGATCCACTTCATATCCCCCCCTTTTCCTCAATCCTTCATTTGTCAAGACACATTTTCCTGATGAACTCAGGAAATTCTTCTTTTTATTAATAAAAAAATAAGCTCCTCCTCAAAACCACAGAGAGGAGGAGCTTTTATCATACTTAGCCTTCTGGCTTTTCTAACTCCTTGATACGGGAGTTAATCTGCTCAATTTGATTTTTTAAAGCGCTGGCTTGATTTTTCAAAAACTCCAGCTCCTGTTCTCGACTCATCTGAGGTCCAAAAGGAGTCATTCCAGGCACAGCTCCCGTTGGCTGTGAGAAACCAGAACCTGCCTCACCTGTTGGCTGGGTATATCCATAGGGCATAGCTCCAAATCCGCCAAAAGCTGGATAAGGCGCCTGTCCTGTTTGCATAGCCTGCCAATAAGCCTGAGCTTGTGGAGTTGGCCACTGTCCTGTCATAAGGTAATTAGCCGCTGGGCCCAATCCTGTAGGACTTCTTCCTAACCAACCAGGCGAGAAACCAAATCTCATCCAACCGGGCAGTCCTGTAAGATAATACATATTTCTGTGTCCATATCCTCCCATCATAATCACCCCCTTTTCCGTAAAGCATCAGCAAAATTTCTAATTATGCTCTCTCCTCCAATATAGTATACACCGATTTATAGTCAAATACTCAAAAAGACGTATTCCTTCAGTTTAATGCGCCCTATTGTTCACCAGATTCTGGGCAGATATCCCCAGGGTCGAGCAAAACCTCTGTAAGGGAGCCAACCGTAAGTGTAGGGTAGACCGGCAAATCTTCCCCGTCCATAGTAAGCATACGGCCAGAAGGCTCTTCCCCATCCAAATCCAAGACCTAATCTTCCTGGAATAGGGTTCATAAAACCTGGAACAGGAAATCCCGCACAGTATCCGGCCGCTCTACCGGTCATCGGGCCCAGTCCCATTGGCCCCGTTCCATCTCCGAATGGCATAATAGTTCACCTCCTGTTATTTTTCTCCTAATTCTTCCAATCTCTTCCTTATCTGTGTCAGCTGTTCCTCCAGCGCTTTCGCCTCTTCCTCTAACATTGTCCTTTCTTGCTCCTTGCTCATTGGATAGCCATATCCTGGATAGCCATATCCATACCCTGGATAACCATACCCCCAGAATGGTCTCCAGTACCAATAAGGATTAAACCAGGGATATAGCCATCCCACCGGACCTAATCCAAATGGCATCTTTTCCACCTCCTCCTTCATTTTAAATTAAAATCCCTACCAAATCCAGTACGGTAGATAGGGATTCCAGTAAGAAATGTATGGATTCATCCACCACCGCGGAAACCACCATCCATATAATCCGTAAAAGGGATATCCCCATCTCCAATATCCGAATCTCCAGAAGCCTCTCCGGCCAAAACCTCTTGGCATAACACCTCACCTCCTCATCGCTTGTTTTTGCCCAAGAGATTCAATAACATAGCTTAACATTTAATATTGATAATCATTCTCAACAATTTTGAAAAAAAATTATCGGCATTTATCACATAATCCGTAGAAGTAAATTTGATGAGAGTTTATTTTGAATTTATACTTGGTGGCTAATTCAGCCTCCAATTCCTTGATGAATTTCACCTCCTTTTCCATAAAATCATTGTAATCAATTATCCTGCCACAACGGGTGCATACCAAATGATGATGATGTCCTTTATCAGCCTCGGTGGTCAACTCATAACGACTGCGCCCATCCCCAAAATTGAACTTACGAATAAGACCCATTTGAGTTAATAAGTTTAAAGTGCGATATACCGTAGCTAAGCCAATCCCGGGATAATTTTTATGGGTTAAGAGAAACACCTCCTCTGCACTCAGGTGCTTGGGATTTTGGGCAAAGACGTTCAGGATCGCTTGTCGGGACAATGTTAACCTAAAACCCTCATTCTTAAGCCTTCCATAGCACCAGCGAGCTCCAGGCATATTATTTCCTTA
>CAYSEE010000058.1:0-6302 GCA_964429955.1 uncultured Clostridia bacterium
CTTAATCGGTAATAGACGAGGGCTAAATATTCATGCAAGAGTAAACGCATATTCCTGAGGTTCTGATAGAATCCATAGGTGTAAATTTCGCTGTTTTTTACCGGTGCCGGCAAAACCTTAACTCCCTCCTTTTTAAAGCAATATAATGCTCTTCTCATATGATAAGGAGAAGTAACTAAAATCACTCTATCATCAATCCCGTAATTCAGGAGAATCTTTTTGGTATAAACCGCATTTTCATAAGTGCTTGAGGATTGGGCCTCCCTTATTATCACCTTAGGGGGGATACCTCTCTTTAAAGCTAACTTATACATCTCCTCAGCTTCCACGTGACCGGATGCTTTATCTCCTCCCGTGAAAATAAAGCATCTTCCTAAACCTTGTTTAAAAAGGATGATCCCGTAATTTACCCTCTCCTGCGTGCTGATTCCCGCACTTCCATCGGATCTTAGCCCACCCCCCAATACCACAATAACCTTAGTGGGGGATAATCTTTCCCCCGTATCCAAAAACTTGGTCAGTCTGTATTGAGTAAAAGGAAGGTATAGGATGACAAAAACCGCTATTATAACTACGAAAACTTTCCTTATCATCCTCTTCATAGGCCACCTTTATTTAAAATACTTGAGGAGAACATACTTCGCATGGCAAATTCCGATACTTTAATAATAGCTTAATTTTCACTACAGGTCAAAATGATCGCTTCCTTACAGAATTGAGACATTTAATCTTTATTCTTCACAAGGCAAAGATATCTTATATAATACCCTGAAGATATTCTGACGTGCAAAAAGGCTCCTGTATCAGTTACAAGATTTGAAAAAATAGGGGGTTATTAAGGAATTTTGTGTTTATATAGATAGATAACAAGATGAAATGTAAAATAAAACAAGGAGAGAGAAATGAGAAAGGCAATATCTTTCGGTATCATCTTGATGGCGTTGATTGGTTTATCCGCGTTTAACTGCTTGGCTCAGGAAGCCAAAATAATGGAGCTTAGTTTAGTCAAGAGTATTGAGATGAGCCTGCAGAATAATCTCGAGTTAAAACAAGCAAGTTATAATTTAAACCTCAGAGAAACAGAATACGAAGAGGCTAAGGCGAATAACCTCCTTAACACTTCCATTATCTCCTTAAAAAGCGCTGAGCTTAATTTAAAGAAAGCTAAAGATGCTTTTGAGGAGAAGAAAAAGCAGTTGATTTTTGAGGAAGTTCCTAATAAGTATTTTGAGGTTTTAAAGTGCCAAGAGAAGGTGAAAATTGAACAGATATCCGTTGAGCAAGCTAAGGAGAATCTACAGATAATAAAGAATAAATTCTCCCTGGGGGATGCTAATGAATTAGATGTTATGCAAGCTGAAGTAGGGCTTTCCTTAGCTCAACTTAGCTTAACTCAGGCCGAGAATGACCTCACCACTGCTAAAATGAATTTTAACTATGTGATAGGCCTCCCCCTGGATACTCCCATCAAACTCACTGATAGTTTTTCCTTAGAGCCTCTCCAGATAACTCTTGAAGAGAGCATTAAAAAAGCCTTGCAGAATAGGTACGAAATCAGCCAGGCTCAGGATGAGGTCGAACTTGCCAAGCTTAAATTGAGCCTTAAACAAAACGAGTATACCTCGGAGATCGAACGAAAGAAGGCAGAGATAGAACTTAAGGAAAAACAAGCGAAACTGGAGCAGCTAAAGCAAGAGATTCCCCTTGAGGTCACCACCTCTTTTCTTGAATTAAAAGAGAAGGAAAAGAATGTGGAGATATCTAAAAAACAGGAAAAGGAGAAGGAGGAAAGTTATCGAATTGCCCAGGTTCAGTACAAAACGGGGCTCATCACTGCGACGAGCTTGTTGGATTCTCAGATTGACCTCACTCAAGCAAAAATTAACGCCCTGGAGGCACTCTTTAGCTATAACCTGGCAAAAAACAAATTCCTCAAGTCATTAGGGGGTGAGATCAAGGAAAGCGAGAAAAGGTCCCGGTAGAAAGTGGTGAAGATGCAAGAGGTGAATTAAATGAGAGTTGCGTTAGGCGTCATTGTCATAATTTTCCTTTTATCATCCTCGGCTTGGTCACAGGAAAAATTGGTTAAACTGACCTTAGACCAGAGCATAGAGCAAGCACTTAAAGGCAACCTTGACCTTAAGATTGCCAAAGTTCAGCTTCAGAAGATGAAATCCGAGATCGCCCAAAAAGAGGCTTCCTTTAGACTAAAGGCAAATTTAGAGGCAGCCCCGATCAGCTGGGCAGGGAAAGTCGATAAGTTTAATTTTCACCCAGAAGCCAGTTTGAGCGCTAATTTGCTTACCAAAAGCGGGACCACTTATAGTTTTAATATAACGGAGGAAAAAGAAGGAAGTGAAGGTTTAAAGACAACCTCATTATCTCTTATCCTCACTCAAAAGATTTTTCCTCATCCAAGACTCAATTCATCTTATCTTTCTCTGGAGAAGGCAGGGTTGAACCTAAGAAAAAGTGAGCTTTCTCTTGAGGAAGAGAAGAATTGTTTAAGGCTTGGAGTCATAAGGAGCTTTTACAACATTTTAAAGCAGAAAAGGGAAATTGAGATTAAAAAACTTTCCTTAGAGCAGGCAAAGGAAAACCTTATTATGATAGAGGATAAATTGAGAAAGGGATTGGCCAATGAGCTGGATCTTTTGAATGCGCAAATAAAGGTGGCTAACGCACAAGACGCACTTTCTCAAAGTAGAAATCAGTTAACCAAAGAATTGACAGAATTTAAAGGCCTTCTGGGCATTGATCCCCGCCTTGAGGTTGAGCTAATAGAAGAGTCCGAATATGAGTTTGAACCGCTAAAGATGGAATTTGATCAGGCGGTTGAGGAGGCTTTAGAGAATCGAGCAGAAATTAAACAACAGAAACTGACCATCCAGACCTGCCAGCTTGATCTGGCTCTGGCAAAAAGTAAATTTTCTCCTTCTCTTAACATCGCCGGAGGCTATACCTACAGCTATGGCGATACTCTACCAAGAACAGAAAAGGAAGAATACAAAGCTTCTTTGATTTTTGAAATCCCCCTTTTGGATGGAGGAGAAAGCAAAGCGGAGATTCAAGGAGTACAGACAAAGTTAAAGGAAAGCGAGCTTAATTTGGAAAAACTTAAAAGGGATATTACTGCTGAAGTTCAAAACTGCTTTCTTGATCTCCAGGAGAAAGAAAGGCAAATTGAGATTCTCAAGCTTTCCGAGAAAAGATGCCGGAGAGATTTAAGTATAGCTCAGGAAAGATTTTCCAAAGGATCCATTACCAAAGATGAGCTCAGGGAAAAGGAGATCAACTTTAAGCAAGCACAGATAGAGCTCTTAGATACCTTACTGGATTATGAACTTGCCCGATTGACATTTCTAAGAAGTTTGGGAAGAAAACTTTAATGATGAGGAGAGCTAAGTGAAGAGATGGGTCTTATGGATAATAATAGCTACGGCGTTGGTCATAGGAGGAGTTTATACAGTCCCCAGGTATCTTTATCACACAGAACAAGAACCCGATCTACAGAGTTCGTTGGTTACTGTCAAAAGAGGGAATATCACAAAAATGGTTTCAGCGACGGGTTTCCTTTCCTCCCAGAGAAGCGAGGAGCTGGCGTTTGGCAGAGCAGGCAGGGTCAAGCAAATTATGATTGATGAGGGGGATTATGTAAGAGAGGGTCAAATTCTCGCCAAACTGGAGGATGAGGAGGAAAGATTTTCTCTTCTTCAGGCGGAAAATGCCCTGGAGGAGGCTAAATCAGAGTTAGAGGCAGCCAAAGTTAGCTCTTCCAAAAATGTGATTGAGGAAAGACAAAGACAGGTAAAGGAAAGAGAACTGGAGCTTCAACTCAGGAAAAAGGATTTAGAGGATACGATCTTAAAAGCTCCTTTTTCTGGTGTGGTATCGAAAATATATGTAAATGAAGGAGAAATCGTCTCTGCCTCAAAGAATATTCTGCGGCTTATTGATACAAGCAAGCTATTTGTGGATGTCTCTGTGGATGAAGTTGACATCTCTCAGGTCAGAATAGGACAAAGGGCTCGGATAACAGTAGATGCTTATCCAGACGAGGTTTTTTATGGAAAAGTGGTCTACATTGCCCCCGAGACTACCACCTCCTCAGGCCTGGTGGTGGTAGAGACCAAAATAGAACTTGAGAAGGCTGACTCGAAGCTAAAACCAGGATTCACCGCCAACGCAGATATCATCGTCGGAGAGGCCAGAAATGTGCTCCTTCTCCCGGTAGAGGCGGTAAACGAAAGGGGGATGAAAAAATTTGCAGTGGTGATGAAGGAAGGAAAGCCCTCTCTGGCAAATATCACGGTAGGAATATCAGATGATACATATGTGGAGATCAAGAGTGGTCTTAAGGAGGGGGAATTGGTTCTTTCCTCGGGATTACAAAACCTCATCGAGGTAAGAAGAAAACAAAAAGAGGCTGAGAAAAAGCCACAGGGACCGGTTCGCTTTCCTCTCCCCAGACCAACACGACGTTAAGTTGTGAAGTGAACTCAGGACTAAGATATGATTCAGACGATTGATATTAAAAAGAGCTATAGAGTTGGAGAAGTAAAGGTAGAAGCCCTACGAGGTGTAAGCTTAAGAATAAGGAAGGGAGAGTTTGTCTCCATCACCGGGCCTTCAGGGTCAGGCAAATCCACCCTGATGCATATCCTTGGCTGTCTGGACAGGCCCACCTCGGGCAAACTTTTCCTGGACGACGGAGAGGTGGGAAAACTGAACGACAATGCCTTGGCGGAGGTAAGAAATAAAAAAATAGGCTTTGTTTTTCAGCAATTTAACCTCCTTCCTCGCGCTACAGCTCTTCATAATGTAGAGCTTCCCCTCATTTATGCGGGAGTGAGAATGAGAGAGAGAATGGAAAGAGCCAAGATAGCTTTAGAAAAGGTAGGACTATCTCACCGTCTTTATCATCGACCTAATGAGCTCTCCGGGGGTGAAAGGCAAAGAGTTGCCATAGCCAGAGCCGTGGTCAATAACCCCCCTCTTATTTTAGCTGATGAGCCCACGGGAAACCTTGATAGCAAAGCCGGCCAGGGTATTATGGAGCTTTTTCAAAAACTGCACGAGGAAGGACATACCCTGATTGTGGTAACTCACGAAAGGTATGTGGCTGAATTCTCCGAAAGGATAATTCACATAAGAGATGGATTACTCGAGAAAGAAGAAGAGACAGTAAACTGTAAGAGATGAATACCACCTGTTTCAGCTGGTGGTTGATTATGTCTTTCGGCGAGACGATGACCTTAGCCATCGTGAGAGGTAAAATACAAAATGGAATTTATGGAAAACTTTAAGGCCGCATTGGACGGGATAGCTGCCAATAGGATGAGATCCTTTCTGTCTATGTTGGGGATCATCATTGGGATAGCGGCGGTTATCACCATCGTCTCCATAACCCAGGGTTCCCAGAAGGCTATCTCGGAAAGAATACGGGCTCTGGGAACAAACCTCATCAATGTTACCCCAGGAAGAATAAGGGGAGTTGCCGGAAGGAGAGCCCAGGCACTTGCTGATCTCTTCACCGTTGAGGATGGGGAGAAAATTCTTAAAAAGGCCTCTGCAGTGAAACTGGTAGCACCTGTGCTTCAGAAAAACCTTTTGCTTCAATACAAGGACAAGAATACGGAAATCACAGTTAACGGGGTTACCCCTGAATATCAAGAGGTCCTTAATTTCTGGGTGGAAAAGGGAAGGTTTATCGACCCTCGGGATATAAAGTTCTCTCGCACTCTCATTGTATTAGGACAAGAGGTTGCCAGTGAGCTATTTGGGGACGAGGACCCCTTAGGTAAATACGTTATCGTAAATACTTCCTTGAGTCGATATAAATTCCGTGTGATTGGGATAATGGAACCCAAAGGACAGGTGATGTTCTTTAACTTCGATAGACAGGCGTATGTCCCCCTTACCACTGCTCAGAAAAGACTTCTTCATACCAAATATATCACAAGCCTTTTAATTCAAGCCAGGGATGAAGAAAGTGCTAATGAGGCTGTGGAACAAGTTGACGCCGTCCTCTATCAAAAATTTCAGGATGATAATAAATATAACATTATGAGTCAGGAACAGATTCTCTCCACTATGGAAAGCACTATGGGGATTTTCACTGTTATGCTGGCGGGTATCGCGGGGATTTCGCTTTTAGTAGGCGGGATTGGCATTATGAACATAATGCTTGTCTCAGTTACCGAACGAACCAGAGAGATTGGAATTAGAATGGCCATAGGAGCTAAAAGGAGAGATATCCGCCTTCAATTTTTGTCCGAATCCATAATCTTGTGTCTTGTGGG
>CAYSEE010000059.1:0-6203 GCA_964429955.1 uncultured Clostridia bacterium
GATGATTATGGACAGGAAACAGATCTTAACTAAAATAGAGGAATTTAAAGGACGCGAGGAAAAATTTCTTCCAGAGCCGATTTGCGAGGAGATACTGGCCTCTTATAATATTCCCACTCCTCCCGCTCGTCTTGCCAGGGAGAGCAAGGAAGCAGTGGAGTTTGCTAAGGAGATAGGCTTTCCTGTGGTCTTGAAGGTTGTCTCGCCGCAAATTATCCATAAATCCGATGCTGGCGGAGTGATGGTAGGTATCAAAAACGAGAAAGAGGTTGAGAAAGCCTTTGACAAAATCCTGGAAAATGCTAAAAGATATAATTCCAGGGCAAAAATTGAGGGGATATATGTTCAGAAGATGGCTCCTCCTGCTCGGGAGGTCATAATTGGAGCGGTTAAGGATGGGCAATTTGGGCAGGTGGTGATGTTTGGTCTGGGAGGAATTTTTGTGGAAGTGCTTAAGGATGTTGTGTTTAGGGTGGCGCCCATAGATAAACGGGAAGCTCGAGAGATGATCGATGAGATAAAGGGGCTTCCCATTCTCAAGGGTATAAGAGGAGAAGAGCCGATAGATTTTGATTCCCTAAGTGAGGCTATCTCCAATGTCTCTAAGTTAGTGATTGATTTTCCTCAAATTGGACAATTCGACGCAAATCCCGTTTGTGTGTATCCAGAGAGGCTCTACGCCGTTGACGCAAGAATTATTCTGGAATAAATTTATTATCTCTATTACCTCTAAAGGAGTTTGATATGGGTGTTCCTAAGAAAAAAAGCTCTAAATCAAGAATAAGAAACAGACAGGCTCAGCAGAAACTTTCGTCTCCTTCCCTTACCTTTTGTCCTCAATGCAAGGCTCCTAAACTGCCTCACTTTGCCTGTCCTGAATGTGGCTATTACAAGGGAAGATTGGTAATGGTAAAGAAGAAGAAGGAAAAGGAGACAGAATAATTATGCGCATAGCTGTAGATGCTATGGGGACAGAAAGGGGAATAGGCATAGCAATTAAGGGAACTCTGGAGGCGGTTCGAGAGAATCCACAAATTCAAGCAATTTTAGTGGGGGATAAAAAAAAGATCGAAGAGGAAATTAGAAGGCTTCAACTGGAGAAAATACCCTTTCCCATAGTTCACGCCTCTCAGGTAATCAGGATGGATGATTCGCCTGCTGCTTCCTTAAAAAATAAAAAGAATTCCTCCATTAGCGTAGCCCTGGATCTGTTAAAGGAGGGAAAGGCGGATGGTTTGGTAAGTGCAGGTAATACTGGGGCAGTGATGGGCTTAAGTCTACTTAAGCTGGGCAGGCTTAAAGGTGTAAGGCGTCCTTGTTTAGCAGCTACCTTTCCAACTATAAATGGGGGAAAGGTGGTTTTGCTGGATGTGGGCGCCAATGTTGATTGCAGGCCTTATCACCTCTTTCAATTTGCCATTATGGGTAGCATTTATGCTTACAAGATTTTTAAAAAAAGAACTCCTCGGGTGGGCCTGTTAAACATCGGGACAGAAGAAAACAAGGGGAATAAGACAATTCTTCAGACTTTTAAGCTTCTCAAAGAATCCTCCTTGAACTTTATAGGTAACATAGAGGGTGGAGATATTACCGGTGGAAAGGTAGAGGTGGTGGTTTGCGATGGATTTGTGGGAAATATAATCTTGAAATTCGCTGAGAACTTTGCCAAGACGACTCTTAGTGTGGTGGATAGGAGGACAAAAAAGGCTCTATTTGGCTTAGGGAGGGTGATTACCCGAGGATGGCGGAGATATTTGAAAAAGGATTTGGATTACGCTGAGTATGGAGGAGTCCCCCTTTTAGGCGTAAATGGAGTTTGCGTAGTAACTCATGGTGCTTCTTCCAGCAAGGCTATCAAGAATGCCATATTGGTTAGTTTTGAATTCGCCAAGACAGGGATAAACCGTCATATTGAAATGGCACTTATTAACAAGGGAGAGGTTAAAAGTGAAGCTAAGAGAGACTCAAATAATCGGAACAGGATCTTATATTCCAAGCAGGATTTTGACTAATGCTGACTTAGAGAAAATGGTGGATACTTCGGACGAATGGATAAGCACCAGAACCGGGATTAAAGAACGCCATATTGCCGATGAGAATGAAGCGGCGTCGGATTTAGCTTATGAGGCTTCCAAAAGGGCGCTGGAATCCGCGAAGATCAAGCCAGAGGAATTAGATATGATTTTAGTAGCCACCATTACTCCGGATATGATTTTTCCTGCTACTGCTTGCATTCTCCAGGATAGATTGGGGGCAAGAAAAGCTGCTGCCTTTGATCTGGAGGCTGCCTGTTCTGGTTTCCTTTACGGGATCAGCGTGGGAAGTCAGTTCATTGCCACCGAAATGTACGATACCATACTGGTAGTGGCGGCAGAAGCCCTCTCTAAGATCGTCGACTGGCAAGACCGAAATACTTGCGTGATCTTTGCTGATGGAGCAGGAGCGGCAGTTTTAAGACCATCTAATGGAGAAAGTAGGATAATCTCCACCTATTTAGGGGCCGATGGGGGAGGAGCCGATTTAGTGGGAGTTCCTGCAGGTGGATCGAGACTTCCGGCAAGCTTTGAGACGGTGAAAAATAGGCAACACTATATGAAGATGAAGGGGAATGAACTGTTCAAAAGGGCGGTGAAGATAATGGTTCAGGCAATAGAGATTTCTCTAAGCAGGGGAAATCTTGTCCCCGGAGATATTGATTTTTTTATTCCTCATCAGGCCAATGTTCGTATTATAAACGCTGTAGTTAAAAGAATAGGACTGGATATGGACAGGGTATACATTAACTTAGATCAATGTGGGAATATGTCAGCCGCTTCCATCGCTGTAGCTTTAGACCAGGCAGTAAAGGAGAGAAAAATAAAAAGGGGAGATAAAGTGCTATTTACCTCCTTTGGAGGAGGACTTACCTGGGCATCTATGATAGTAAAATGGTAAAATGTGCTCAGTGGCAGATATTTAAATAAAGAGGATTTCTTATGCAGATAAAAAAAGAAATATTGATTGATTTCATCGTTACGGTATTTTTGGTAATGTGCTATTCTTCAAATGTCTTTGCTGAAGAGGAGATAACCAGAGTTACCATCTTTGCCGAAAACTTAAATTTAATAGAGCAAACAAAGATGGTAAAACTTGATAAGGGAATTAACCGACTAATTTTTGGACCGGTAAGTAAAAAAATAATTTTGGATTCAGTTTATCCGCAGGGTGAGGGATGTGAATTTTTAGAACAGGAATATGTTTCTGACTCTTTGCTTTCCTGGAAGGTTAGATCCGAAATAGAAGGTGAAACTTTGCTCAGGATAAGCTATTTAGCTACCGGTTTAACTTGGAAGTTAAATTATCAAGTGCAAGTGGGCAGGGAGGCAAAGTTTATGGATCTATCCGCCTGGGCAAATATAGAGAACAAAAGTGGGGTGGATTTTTCCTATGTGTATCTAACCTTAGCGATGGAGACTTTCCCGGAGGAAGTGAAGGGAGAATCATCTGAACAGAAAGTGAAGGAAGAGCCATCTCCACAATCCTTCTTCCCCCAGAATTCCTTTTCCTATTCAATACCTTACCCCGTAACCCTTAAAGATGGAGAGAAAAAACGAATCTTGCTTTTTTCTCGACCTCGCATTCCGGTGAAAAAGATATTCCTCTTTGATGGAGACAGATATGGAGAGGAAGTAAGAAAGGAGCTGGTGTTTGAAAATAGTCAGGAGAGTGGATTGGGAGATTTCCTTCCTTCCGGAGAAATCTACATCTATAAAATTAACTCCGAGGATAAAATGGTCTTCGTTGGTAAGAATATCTTGAATCAGGTCCTGCCTCAGGGAAAAGGAAGTATTTACCTGGGACGGGCTAAGGGGATAAAAGTAGAAAAAGTCCAAACTTTTTATCAGCAACTGGAATCAGGAGAAAAGGAGTATAGCTACATAATAGTTTTTTATAACTTTCGAGATCTACCGGTAAAGATAAAAGCTGTAGAGCACTTTTACGGAGAATGGGAAATTTTGGAAAGTCATCCCTCCGATTATATGAAAGCAGACAACCTTATCATTTATGAAATAGAAATCCCAGCTAATGGAAAACAGGAGATTCAGTACAAAGCAAGGACAAAGTAAGAAATTTAAGAGGAGGATAAGATGTCCATTTCTATAGAAAATTTAAGGAATGTGGCTATAGTGGGACAGCAAGGGGTGGGAAAAACTTCATTAGCCGAAGCTATGCTTCACCAGGCAGGGGTAATAGATAAGATGGGGAGCGTGAAGGAGAAGACAACCGTATCAGATTATGATAAATTAGAAAAGGAGAGAGGATTTAGTATAAATCCCTCTTTGCTTTACCTTATGTGGCGAGATCATAAAATTAATCTTCTGGATACCCCTGGTTTTGTAGACTTTATAGAGAAGGTAAAGCCTGTTCTGAGAGCTACAGAGTCGGCCTTAGTGGTTATCTCTCCTTCCACGGTGGCGGGCACGGAGACAAAAAAGGTCTGGGAGTATGCATCTCAAGAGAAAATTCCTCGCTTGATATGGCTCAATAGGTTAGATGAGGAGATGGTAAACTTTTCCAGGTTAATCACAGAGATAGAAGAGGAATTTGCAATTTCTTGCCCTCCCCTGCAGCTTCCCTTAATACAAAAGGGAGTTTTTTCCGGAGTAATAGATTTGATTAAATTAAAGATGAGGACTTATAAAAATGGAGAAAGCGAGGAAAAACCGATACCTGAAGAATTTCAGGAAGAAGTGGGAAAGTTTAGAAAAAAATTGTTAGAGGCGGTAGCGGAAACAGAGGATGGTCTTATTGAAAAATATCTGGAAGAAGAGGATTTAAGTGAGGAAGATATTAAAAGGGGGCTAAAGAGTGGCTTTGTTAAGGGTGCATTTGCCCCTCTTATTTGTGGTTCCGCCATAAAGGGCGTAGGAATAGATATTCTCCTGGATACCATAGTGAATTTTCTACCTTCCCCCTTAGTGAGAGAATCGACAAAGGAAAAATCCTTATCTGCCTTTGTTTTTCAAACTTTATCTGAAGCACATCTCGGTGAAATCAGTTTATTTAAAGTTTACTCAGGTGTTCTTTCCTCTGGGAGTGCTGTTTATAACTCTGTAAAGGGAAAAGAGGAAAAGATTGGACAGATTTATCTGATGCGAGGGAATAAGCGAGAGGAGATCTCTCAGGTCGTGGCTGGAGATGTAGGAGCATTGGCCAAGCTCAAAGATACAGATACTGGTGATGTCTTCTGCACAAAGGAAAATCCGGTAACTTTTCCTCCTCTGGAATTCTCTGAGCCCACCACTTCCATAGCTCTTAAGCCCGAAGCGGAAAAAGATGAGCAGAAAATGAGCACTGCCTTAGCAAAACTGGTTAAGGTGGATCCTCTTCTTAAGGTAGAGGTGGACAGGGAGTCCGGACAAACAATTCTTTCGGGGATGGGAGAGGTTCATTTAGAGATCACAATAAAAGAATTAAAAGAGGAATTTAATGTCCGGGTGAAGACGGAAGAACCCCGGATTCCCTATCGAGAAACTATTACTATACCTGCAGAGGCTCAGGGAAAGTATAAGAGACAGTCTGGAGGGAGGGGACAGTACGGTGATGTATGGCTAAGGATAAGGCCCCTGCCTCGCGGGGAGGGGTTTAAGTTCGTAGACGAGATCAAGGGAGGAGCGGTTCCCTCGCGGTACATACCCGCCGTGGAAAAGGGAGTTAAAGAAGCGATGAAAAAGGGATTTTTGGCCTCTTATCCCTTAGTGGATATGGAGGTTACCCTTTTTGATGGTACTTACCATCCTGTGGATTCCTCCGATATAGCTTTTCAAATAGCCGCTTCTATGGGGATACGAAAGGCGGTGGAGCAAGCAAAGCCAATTCTTCTGGAGCCAATTGCGGAGATAGAGGTCGAGGTTCCCGATGAGTTTTTAGGTGAGGCCAATGGGGACTTAAATAGTCGACGAGCGAGGATTTTAGCTGTGGAATCTCTTAAAAATAGAAAGAGGATAAAAGCGCATATTCCCGTAGCCGAGCTGCACAATTATTCCACCCATCTTCGTTCCCTAACCCAGGGGAAGGGAACCTTTAGAAAAAAGTTCTCTCATTATGAGAGGGTTCCTGATGAGATAGCCCAGAGGATAATTGCTCAATCTAAGAAGTCGGAAAAGAGTTAAACCCGGATTCGGCATTTTTATTGTTGCTCCTTTCCCTCGGTGTTTTGGAAC
>CAYSEE010000060.1:0-6180 GCA_964429955.1 uncultured Clostridia bacterium
AATAATTGCTAGTAAGAATTCTTGACCTGACATCTATATCTCGTTGAGCCTGATTTCCATAATGAACCTTAATAGATTATTTATCTGGTGGGAATTTCGATATAAAGAAAGTTATCTTATTATTAAAGATTTCAGGTAGTATAATAAATATTGCGTCTGGTAATTAGTGCTCCTTGCGGGTGAGGAGAAAATGGATTATGAGGGAGATTTAGAATTCCATCTTTCTAAAAGGTAGGGCTTTAGTTCCTCGAACTTCTCACACAGTTGTTCGATTACCTTCTCTGCTTCATAAGTAGGCATTTTCTTGGTTTCGATAACGAAGGAGGCTGTCCTTCCAAAGTAGATAGGCACGAGAGAAGAGATGAGTCTGTCTAATATGTTCTGCGACTTATCCATTCTTTGGTGGTAGGCGATGGCAAAGTCGTAGACCGTCCGCACCCAAAGCTCCTGGGAGAGATTAAACTCTTTTGAAGAAAGCTTGGCTACTTTTTGTAGTTGTTCCACCCTTTTTCGTGGAAGGAAGGCAAGCCAATAGTCGCGATTCTCATTTACTCCCTTTCTGAATTTATCTATTAAAAGCTCGAGATCTACCCATACAGGCTCGGGGGAGACCTCCGAGCGGAAGCCATACATAGCCGTTGGCCTTGATCGGGTAACTTTCCTCCAACGGTCCTCATAGTTACACATCAAACGAAAGAGCGTCCCTACCACCTGTTTGAACATAGGGCCAAGGGTTCTCCCCGGATCCTTGACGTCGTGTATTTTAGCTCCCAGGAAGGACTGACATATTCTGTATCCCTCATTTATAGCAGTAGTGGTCATCCAGATATCTATGCCGTATCGGGCCACATCCGTTCTCCAGACATCCTTGGATAGAAAGGATTTAATCAGCTTGCTTGAGAATCCAAAATCTCCTCCTATGGGTTGGCGCACCCTTAGGCCGTAAAGGGCTCTGGTGAGAGGGTAAACGATGGAGTTGGTAATTGTCCCATCGTATTTGTGGCGAGAATAAAGGGGGCAGACATAGTCATAGTCCTTTATCAAAATGGGACCGAGCAAGAACTCCATCCATTCCGGGCTAATGCTTCTCAGGTCAGAGTCAATCACTGCGCAGGCTTTTACCTTGAGCGATTTCGCTGCCTCAAAGATAGCCCTAAAGGCGCTTCCCTTTCCAGGTATGCCGTGATAAGCCACCGGAAAACTTTGAACTGGGTAGACAGGATGCTCAACGAGGATGGTATCTAAATCGGTGTAGACACTGGTTTCTTTGACAATTTCCCTGGTTCTATCGGTAGAGCCACCATCGGAGTTCATTATCACTGCTCTGAATTTGGGAAAGTATTTAGCCAGACCATATTGAGTCGCCCTCACTACATGGCCGATGGTCTTTTCATTGTTGTAACTGGGTATTCCCACCAGGATATCTGCCTTTCTCACTCTCTCAATCTGCTCCCTCGCCTCCTCTGTGAGAGCACTTTCACTCATACCTTATCTCCTTTCTTTGTTTAGAAATTTATTAACTCCCTGAAGATTAGATCCAGAGTGATGTGCAAAAATAGACTTGATGATCATCACTCAAATTGCTGAATCCAGGTTTAATCTTCTTTGAACAAAATAGCTGACCATATCACATAGAGCCCTCATCGCATAATCATACTCTTTGGATGCATAATACAATGTGTGATTGAGAACCCTGGCTACCCCTGGCAAAACTTAGCCGCTGCCTCCTCCGGGGGAACCGGATTTATGTAAAAACCGGTACCCCACTCAAATCCAGCTAATTTGGTTAAGCGGGGTATGATTTCCAGATGAAAGTGATAATATCTTGAGGACCCTTTCTTAAGAGGAGGGAGATGGAGAAAGTAATTGTAAGGGGGATTGGAAAGGGCTTTGTTCATAGCTCTGATGACATCCCTTAAAATTTGAGATAAATGAGCAAGCTCCTCATCAGCCATCTCCTGAAAGATAAAGGTGTGTTCTTTGGGTAGAAGGCAAATTTCGTAGGGGAAGCGAGAGGCATAGGGGGTAAAGGCTACCCACATCTCGTTTTCCAAAATTACCCTTTTACGTAGGGCAAGCTCCTGAGCCATAATATCACAAAAAATGCACCTTTTGTTAAGCTCATAATATCTTTTAGCTCCCTCCAGTTCCTCCTGTATATTCCTCGGAATTATAGGGGTAGCAATTACCTGAGAATGGGAATGTCTTAAAGAGGCGCCAGCCTCCCTTCCTTGATTTTTAAAGACGAGCACGTATTTAATGTAGGGAATCTTCATTAACTTCACTATCCTATCCCGATAAACCTCGATCACCTTCCTTATATGCTCATCCTCCAGGCTAAACAGGTCCTCTTTATGTTCGGGGGTCTCGATAATTACTTCATGAGCACCCACCCCCTCCATCTCTTTGTAAATCCCTCTTTTTCTCACATTCGCTTTTCCCCTCAATTGCAAAGCCGGGTATTTGTTCGGCACTACCCTGATCCACCAACCAGGTGTATTGGGTCTTGTCCCCTTTTTTCTCAAGCTAAGGATCTCTGGAGGAGTTTCATTTTCATGCCCCTCGCAGAAGGAACACTCGGTAGCCTCTTCCTCCTTTGTCTCTGAAACGAAATCAAAGGGTCTCTTATTCCGTCGGGGTGAGATAATGACCCATCCCCCGGTTAGGGGATCCTGTCTTAATTCAGACATAAATTCACCTCTGTTAAATAGTTCAGCCACTAAATCACCAAGGCACAAAGGAGTATAAACAGTAATTAGTAATGAGTAATAAGTAATGAGAATTGGGGGTTTACGTCTTACGTCTCACTTCTTACTATTCACTGTAGTTTATTATATAATCTTGGTGTCTTCGTGTCTTGGTGGCTGAATAGTTACGTTATGATAGTGAGTTAAAAAGTACCAGGTAATCCTTAAGTTGCCTGGTAATTAAGAAGTGACGCCTTACATATTCCCTTCCCTCCCGTCCCATCTTATCCGCGGTTTCTCTATCGAGCAAGAGAAGTTTGGTCTTCTCTGCTGCCTTCTTCACGCTCTCCACAAGAAAGCCCGTCTTGCCGTCCATTATCTGTGCAGCAATACCACCTGTATTTCCTCCCACGACAGGTCTTTTCTTCCATAGTCCCTCGGAGACGGTCAATCCAAACCCTTCCCGAAGCGATTTTTGAATTATCACCTTGGATGCCCGCTGAAATGCGTTCACTTCAAGATTTCTCACCCCTCTTAAGTCCGATAGAACATAGATATCCCCATCCTCTCCTGCCCTGCGCAGGATCTTCTCATACATAATCCATCCCTCCGGATCATCAACGGACATTGAGCCAATCAGGGCTAACTGAAGTCCGGGAATATCCCTTTTGATCATTCTATACATATCAATGACCCCAAGAGGGTCCTTCCAGGGGTCAAAACGGGATACCTGAGTGATCAAGGGTCTTTCTGGATCTATGCCAAAATAACGAATAATCTCCTCTGTCTTTTCTCTGGCAAGGGGACGGTTCTTATCGCTTAGTGGATCAATGGAGGGAGGAATGATAAATAGACGTTTAAAGAGAGCCTCATCCTTGACGAACTTCTTCAAGGTGAATACGGCCGCATCGTATTCTTTCAGAAATTCCCTTAGGAAATTCCAAACCTCAATATGAGGATCAGAGGTATCGATGTGACAGCGCCAGATAAATTTCGGACATTTCGAGGCTTTAAGGTATACAGGTATAGCCGCGGGTTGAGGATCGTGAATGATCACAAAGTCGTATTCTTCCCCGCAGAAATTAGCGTTTAGCTTGTTTTGCTCAAGGTATATTCTTTTCATCTCTCCGGTGAGGGAAATATCTGCCCCCTGAAGAGCGTTGTGAAATTTCTTGGTGATGTTAAAAAAGTCTTCGTTTCCCTTCATTACTTTCCATTCAGCATCTATGCCTACGTCTCTCATAAGGGGAACAAGACTCTGCAATATCTCCGCCACTCCTCCCCCATAAGCTGTGGAGTTGATGTGCAAAACTCGAGCATTTCTTAAATTTTTGGCAAGTTTCCAAATATCGTATATCTTCTCTTCTCCCACAATGGATGTGTAATCATCCAATCTCTTTGTTCCGGTTTTAATTTTTTCCAAAAGCTTTCTCCTTTTATCCCTTGATCGATCCTGCTAAAATGCCTCGCACAAAATACCGTTGTAGGCTAAAGAAGATAATGAGCGGTGGAATTATGGAAATAAATACCGCCGCGGTTAGAAGTTGCCAGTCCTGACCATAAGAGCCGACCAAACTGCTTACCTGGACCGTGACAGGTGCTACCTCTGGCGTTCCTCCTAAGTAGACAAGGGCCACCAGAAGGTCATTCCATACCCAGAGAAATTGAAAGATGGCAAGCGAAGCGATGGCGGGGATACAGAGTGGCAATACCAATCGGAAAAAGATATAAGATGGAGAGGCGCCATCTATTTCTGCAGAGTCAAATAGTTCCCTGGGCAGGCCCGCAACGGAATTATGCAATAGATATATGGCAAGGGGAAGTCCGTAGCCAGTATGAGCTAACCAGATTCCGGGAAAGGTGCCGGAGAGACCTAATCGATTAAAGACGCGTAAAATAGGAATTAAAGTCATCTGGAGGGGCACAACTAAAAGGCCTACTAAAATTACGAAGAGAGCTTGACGACCAGGGAACCTCATCCAGGCAAAGGCATAGGCCGCAAATGCGGCTATAATAACGGGCAATACGGTTGCGGGTATGGTAATAATAAAGCTGTTCAGGAAAGCTCGCCCTATGCCGCACCGGGTGATCACGGCTATATAGTTTTCGAGTGTGTATTGAGCGTTGTTGAACGGGTTTTTAAATATCGTCCACCAACCGGTTGTTGCCACACTATGAGGATATCTGAAAGAGGTCACCAGTACGCCGATACTGGGAAGCAACCATATTAAAGCAAAAAGAATAATTACGGTGTGAAGCGGGATACGTGAGAAGACCCTGATCAGTCCTTCTTTTCTCATCATCTGGCCCCCTGTTTTCTGAAACGTCTGAGATTAACCAATAGCATCGGGAGGATAAGCAAGAGAAGAATCACGGCGATAGCGCTCGCCCTTCCAAAATTTCTGAAATTGAACATCTCCTTGTACATCCGATTGGCGATGACCTCAGTGCCAAAGTTGCCATTTGTCATAACATAGACGATGTCGAATACTTTTAGCACGTTTATCACCTGCGTGGTGATGAGCACGGTGACAGTGGGCATCATCAGCGGAAGGATGATCTTCCAAAAGATTCCCCATTCGGTGGCTCCATCAATGCGAGCTGCCTCTAATAACTGCCTGGGAAGACCTTTATAGGAAGCTGATAATATGACCATACAAAATCCCGTCCATACCCATACTCCAACGGCGATGAGGCAAAAGTTATTAATCCAGGGCCTTTTAATCAACCAGGGTGTGGGGGGAAGATGGAGGATTCCACGAAGGGCGTTGAGAAGGCCGATCTGTGAGGCAAGAGCTGGCCGGTAGGCGTAGACAAACTTCCATATCACACTGGCGCCGACGAAGGATATCGCCATAGGCATAAAGATGATAAATTTAACGGTTGTTTCGTATTCTACACGATCCAGCATCACGGCGAGTATCAGCCCCAGAAACACGGTCAGGGGCGTAAAGACCACCACCCAGAGGATATTGTTTCGCAGGGCTGTCAGCATAGTCCTGTTGGTAAAGGCATAGATGTAGTTACTCGTGCCGACAAAGTTCTCGGAGTTTCTGTCGAAGAAGGAAAGATAGATCGTGTTTATGGAGGGGTAAATCAAAAAGAAGGCCAATATAGCCAGTCCTGGCCCAAGATATAACCAGGGAGTGAATTGTTTGGTGTGCACCTCAGACTCCTTATATACCCTCCCCCGGTGACGGGGGAGGGTTAGGAAATGTGACTCTACCTTCCATAAGCCTCGACAGCGCTTTCCTCAATCATTTTAAGAACTGTGTCAAGATCCTCACCACCGACATAATCCAGTATACCGGTCCAGAAGGAACCAGAGCCAACAGGGGCGGGCATCAGATCTGACCCATCGAAGCGGAAGATCTTGGCATTGGCCAGTATTTGCGCCGCTTTACGCGTAAGTTCGTCGGGATAAGCCCCTAGGCTCACTCGCCTGTTAGCTGAGAGCTTGCCTATCTCGGCAACCCAGATCTCCTGAGCACCG
>CAYSEE010000061.1:0-1175 GCA_964429955.1 uncultured Clostridia bacterium
CCATGAAAGGTACTCGATATAGGTTTCAGGAAATATTTGTCCTGAGTTACCTGAACAATTTTCTTTAACTTTTCTTCTCTCAATACCCACGAGAGAATGCCATTGTCCTGTGCAATGAAGTAATATTTTTGTGATTTGGCCAAAATTATCCTTCTTGCACTGCCCACTCCAGGATCAACAACCACCACGAAGATCGTCCCTTCAGGGAAATACCTGTAAGAGGTCAAGAGATAAAATGCTCCCTCTTCTACATCCTGAGGGCTTACGTTGTGGGTTATGTCGACAATTTTTACCCCTGGAGAGATTGAATAAATGATGCCCTTCATAATCCCCACAAAGTTGTCCTGCAATCCAAAATCCGTCAGTAGGGCTATTATAGGCATTTATTCCCTTACTTTCTACTTATTTTGAAAAATTTTCTGGCATTCTGATGAGTGATTTTACCCAGTTCATCCAAAGGAATCTGGCGAATGCGGGCAATCTCCTCCAATGTATATCTTAGAAAGGCTGGTTCGTTGCGTTTGCCGCGCATCTTCTGAGGGGCAAGATAGGGTGAATCTGTTTCTACCAGTAACCTATCCAGGGGGATAATTTTCGCCAAGGCTCGCAGATTAAAAGCGCGGGGAAAGGTTACAGGACCGGCGAGGGAGATGTAAAAGCCCATATCGAGATATTCTTTCAGCTCTCTTTCCGTTCCGGAGAAGCAGTGCATAACTACCCATTTAACCTTCTCATCCTTGAGTATTTGATAAGTATCCCAATGGGCCTCGCGACTGTGAATGATAACTGGCAGGTTTCTTTCCTTAGCAAATTTAAGCTGATCTCTGAAAGTATTTTTTTGAGACTCTTTCGGTGAATTCATATAATGATAATCAAGGCCGATCTCTCCAACACCGCAAAATTTATCTATTTTCAGAGCTTCCTCAAGCATTCCCTTCAGATTTTCGTATTTGGAAGCATCGTGGGGATGCACTCCTGCCGCCAGCCAGATAAACGGATAATGGCTTAAAGCCCGAGAGAAAACCTCAATTTCCTCAGGATTAGAGCAGACACAAACCAGCTCCTTTACCCCCGCCTCTAAGGCTCTCTCGATAACTTCAGCTCTATCCTCTTCAAATCGGGTATCAGCAAGATGTGCATGTGTATCAAACATAGTCTTTCTACACTTTCTATTC
>CAYSEE010000061.1:1185-6039 GCA_964429955.1 uncultured Clostridia bacterium
TATCCTGACTTTTCCTTCAAAGGCCTTAAAATCAAGGTTGCCTGTTATGTGATGGGGACCTCTGGAATTTCCTCCACTTCACAATCGTTATGATATGTCCTTTCGGCTAAGAGGATAAGACAGTTAACAGCTTTGTTACCCGTAGAAAAGGGAGCATGATGCCAGACACCTCTTTTTAGGCGAACAAGGGTCAATTTTGGTACCTCGAATACCTCAACCTCATCGGGAGGGATATCATCTCCAGTGGGGCAGCCAACATGCATCAGCACATCGCCATCCAGAGGTAATATGCCTTCTTCAGTATAATTATGGTGCTCGGTGAGATTAATTTTGAACTCGCGGGGAAAGACGCGACAAATTGAAACTCCCAGAATTTCTCCATCTATATTGAGGATAGCAAGATCGGGGAAAAATTCTATGGGGGATTTCCCAATCCTGAGGGAATTTTTGGCTGACACTTCCGATAACTTCACAAAACTCCCATACTTCCCGAAGTTCTCCAGGGTTAATTGTTTTGGCTTTACTGCACTATTGTTCATTGTGTTGCTCCTTTTTTGATAAAATTAGCTCCTCTATTTCCCGTAGGGAATTTATGACCACGTCTGCAAGTTGACAGAAGGAGCTGTTCTTATTTCTTAACAGAATGGTTTTTATCCCGGCATCTCTTCCAGCAAGTACGTCAAACTTGTGATCCCCCACCAAAACTACTTCTTTTGGAGATAATTTTAACCTTTTACATACTAAAACGACAGGTTCCTTGGCCGGTTTGGGCAAGACATCCTCTCTCCTCTTATCCTTCCCATCGTTTACTCGGAAAAGGTTTCATAACAAACTATCTCTTCCAATTTCTTTCTCAATTTACCTCTTGGATTATCGTTGGGAAAACCGAGGGGAAGCAAGGCGACAACTTTGTATCGCGAAGGAATGTTCAAGATACGCCTCACCTTTTCCTGTGAAAATGCCCCAATCCAGCAAGTCCCCAACCCCTCCTCCACAGCAGCTAATGTAATATGATCTACGGCGATGGCCAAATCAACTGCATAGGCTGGAACATCACAACTCATCATACGTTCAGGATCTAAAGATACGGCAGCGATGACCACCGGTGCTTCCCCAACGAAGCTTTGGTGGTGAGCTGCTTGGCTGAGCTGTTTTCTTCTCTCAGGATCTTGGACGACCACAAACTTCCATTGTTGCCTGTTTGCCGCTGAGGGAGCCAGTCTTGCTGCCTCGAATATCCTTCTTAAACTCTCCTCCGGCACTGGTTTGGATTTGTAAGCTCTAACACTCCGCCTTGTCTTAATGGCCGTATATACGTCCATTTTACCCTCCTCATTTAATTATCCTTGAGATAGCTTTAAATTCGGGAGTCCCGGCTCTTTCAAGTAATTCAAAGATGACGATCTCGGTGCTGGTGACGATCACCCCTGCCCTTCGCATTTTTTCAATCCCCACCTGGCAATCACTCATTCTTCGAGAGCTTACGGCATCCTCGGGTAGATGAACTTTATATCCTCTCCTTAGGGCATCTAAGGCTGTTTGTAGTATGCAAATATGAGTCTCCATCCCCGTTAGGATCAAGTTCTTTGCTTTTAGCCTTTTCAGCTCCTCCACAAAAGAGTCCTCACCAAAACAGCTAAAGGTTATCTTCTCTATCGGGTGATATCTATCGATAGCCTCCTTCAAAGGAGGGATAAGATGCCCCAGGCCCTTTGGATAATGCTCGGTTATCACAATGGGAAGATTCAAGGTGGAAAACGAGAAAATTAATTTCCTTATATTGCTAGCAACCTTATCCCTTTCCTCCATTTTAGAGGCCAACCTTTCCTGAACATCGACTATTAAGAGGACGCTACCATCTCTGGTGAGAATGTCAGGATGTCTTATCAAGGTTTATTCCTCTCTTTTTAAGATTTCCACCTTGACGGGGCTCATCTTCTTAAACCTTTCTGCATCCTCAATGGAGCCGACTATATCTCCGTAATGCATAGGAATAGCTACCTTCGGATTTATAGCCTTAGCGGCCTTTACCGCCTCCTCGGCACTCATAGTGTAGGTTCCTCCTATGGGAAGTAAAGCCACATCTACCTTTATCTTCTCCATTTCCGGAATAAAATCTGTGTCTCCGGAATGATAGATTGTCTTTCCTCCAACCTCTATTATGAACCCCACCCATCCATTCTCTTTTGGATGAAAATTTTTACCTATGTTGTAAGCCGGAACCACTTCAATCTTAACTTCCTTAACGGTTAAAAGATCTCCTGGTTTTACTCTTTTGATATTTCCCTTTAGTTTTTCTGCTCCATCAGCGGTGGTAACGATGACAGTTTCTTTAGTTTGAATTTTCGAGATATCCCCTACAGAAAGGTGGTCATAATGAGGATGAGTAATTAAAATTATATCCGCATAGGCTTTTTTCTTCAAATTCCATGGGTCAATATAAATTATCTTTTCGTTGATTATTTTAAAACTGGCATGTCCTAACCATTTTATGTTCTCTAACATCTTTTCCTCCTTTTCTTTAAAGTGCCCAATATGGTCTAATAAGCCGTATCTATTACCATCACATCTAAATTCTACCAACTAAAAGGGCAGACGTCAAGAAAGGAAAAGTTTCCTTTTTGACAAGACCATATAAATTTACAGAAATTATAGGACATAATCAGTTTTGAACTTGCAATTTTTTAAAAAATAAGATAAAATACGTGCAGAGTTGGTTTTTGAAAATTTAATCCGAATTTTAAGGAGGTAAGGTGAGACAGACACGGGTTGATTTATTACATCTCTTGGAAGATTTAAGGGATGGTTACTCCACTCCTCTGGAGGAGACCATTATAATAGAGCTTGTAGCTAATGCTCTGGATGCGCGAGCTTCAAAAATTTCGTTTAAAACCAACAAGACGAAGGCCATAATTGAAGTAGTGGATAACGGAGTCGGAATGGATTCGGAGGAATTCGAGAGCTATCATGACATTGCCGCTACCACCAAAATTCGGGGAAAGGGCATAGGCTTTGCGGGGGTGGGAATAAAATTAGCCCTGCTTGTGGCAGAAAAGGTAATCACCGAGACGCGCAAGAAGTCATTTCATTCATCCTCTGAGTGGTCGCTCGAGGACAGATACCATGCCCCTTGGGATTACCTCAATCTCAAAACCCTGTCCCAGGATGGGACCAGGGTGATTATCTGCCTTAAGGATAAATCCTCTTCGCTTCTTTCCTCAAAGTTCATTGAAAAGGTCATACAGGAGCGCTATCGTCCTCTTCTGGATGATAATTTTTACAAGATCTTCAGGTCCATTTATCCTGAGGGAATTGAGTTTAAGGTAAATAGAAAAAAATTGAGGTTGAGGAAATTTTCTCCTGTTCTACCTCCCCATCGATTTTTTGTGTTCTTGGGCCGAAAAAGAAAGGCCGTAGGAATTGGCTATGTTCTAAAATCTTCTCGGAAGCTATCTGAGGAAGAAAGGGGAATTGGAATTTCAACCTATGGTAAGGTTATCAAACGGGGATGGGACTGGCTGATGTTAAATGCAAAGAATCCCGATGAGGTTACCGGTCTGGTAGAGGTTCCCGAACTTGCCGAGTGTTTAACCACGAATAAGTCGGATTTTAGAAAGGATTCAGCTCATCTTAAAAAATACTATAAATATCGAAAGGCTATACAGAGGGCAGTTTTAAAGGAGCTGGAGAGAATTGGCGAAGCCCCTGTTCCTCAGGAGAAAGTTGAAAGAGGCTTGCGTAGATTAGGGAGGGAAATTCAACAAATAATACAGAACTTAGCCTATAACTTTCCTGAATTGGACGAACTATTTCCAAAAACGAGAAGAGAGAAAAAAGTTCAAGGAGTTATTCCCGACACCGATGCTCAACTTGTCGCAAGGGAAACGTTGGGTGTGGAAAGTATGACGGGCACTATGGGAGGTGGAGGAACTGGCGAGGGAATAGAGGCTGCGCCCGGGGATACTCCTGAGATGCGGCTTGAGGTAAGCGAGTCTCCTGAGAAAAGAGGAAGAGTTCACACGGGGAGAATTAGAAGATCGGGGATCCAGGTTGCCTTTGATGAGGATCCTCAGAAAGGTGTCTTAGGGTGGTTGATTGGCGATACCATATATATTAATAGGGCTCACCCTGCTTATGCTAAGGCAAAGGAGAGGGGGGTGGAAACCTACCACTACCTGTTTACCATTGCCTGGGTGCTCTCGCAGTATATAGAGGATAAGAAATCACCTCTGGAGTTTATCAATCAATTCTTAGTTGCCTGGGGCTCAGTGAGATGAGACAGAGATATCCAATTCAAATACAGGTAGTGGAAAAGGATGGTGGAAATATTGTATTTAAGGCAAGCTTACCCGTGGAAAGCATCTTTAACTCCTCAAGCAAGTTTGATGAGTTGTTGGCCTACGTTGAGAGAAAGTACACGCAAACCATCCGGGAATGCAAAGAACTTCTCAAAAGATCTACATTCCAAAAAAGAGCCAATTCTAAAGCGTATTGGATTATCGGCGACTCAATTTTAAAATTTATGAGAAGCTTAGAGGATACTCCCTTTTATTTGCGTAACCAATGCGCATTCTTTGCCAGGGACTTAGGCCTTTCCCAAACCTCGATCTGGAAAATCATCCGTTTTAGAAAAAAATTCCCCAAAAAAGATTTGATAGACCCCACCATCCCCTGGAGTCTCTATCGAGAGGGAAGAGTAGAACTCTCACGGTAAGGGAGCGGCTAAGGTTAGCCTGTTTTTACACTATGACGGGTTGGATACCCATAAACTTACAAAATTGAATTATGATAGAGCTGACATCTCCATGAATCATGGAACCGTGATGGACAAATCCTTCCTCGACCAAGGTTCTA
>CAYSEE010000062.1:0-1429 GCA_964429955.1 uncultured Clostridia bacterium
ATTGTTGGAGATAACTCTAATAGTATAAATTATTGAAATTCCTATACCTTAAAATAGCAAAATTTGTGCCATCTTCCTCAAGGGGTATATTTTTTCAACTTGTTACGAATAGTTCTGACGCTTACCCCCAGTATTCTTGCCGCTTCAGTTCGATTTCCCCCTGTCTTTCGCAGGGTATCAAGTATCAACCTTTTTTCCATTTCCTCTAAGGTAATTTCCTCCGAAAGGGGCAAATTCATCCTCTGAAGAGATGGATTGGGGGAAATATTTTCAGGAAAAATTATCTCTCCTTTGTTCATTACTATGGACCTTTCTATAAAATTCTCCAACTCTCTTACGTTACCTGGCCAGCTGTATTGCATCATCATCTCAAGGCATCTCTTAGAGGGAGGCTTTATCTTCGAAGTATTTCGACGAGCATATTTCTCCACAAAATGTCGAACTAACAGGAGTATATCCTTTTTTCTCTCTCGCAAAGGAGGTAAATAAATGGGTAGCACATTTAACCTGTAATAGAGGTCTTCCCTGAATTTTCCTTCTTTTACCAGCTGTTTGAGGTTCTTATTGGTAGTGGCGATCACCCTTACGTCTACCTTGATAGTCTTGGTTCCCCCCACTCTTTCGAATTCCTCTTCCTGCAATACTCTCAATAATTTCACCTGAAAGGCAGGGCTGGTCTCGCTTATTTCATCTAATAGAAGGGTTCCTTTGTTGGCGAGTTCAAATCTTCCTTCTCTTTTACTCACTGCACCGGTAAAAGCTCCTTTCTCATGACCAAATAGCTCGCTTTCCAATAAGTCTTCTGGTAGTGCAGCGCAGTTTACCTTTATAAAGGGCTTATCTCTGCGGGGACTGCGATAGTGAATGGCCCTTGCCACTAATTCCTTGCCAGTTCCACTCTCCCCTTGAATTAACACCGTGCTCTTGGTTTGAGCTACTCGATCTATCATCTCATAAACTCTCTTCATCTGAGGACTTTCACCTATCAGTTGTTCGAAATTGTATTTCTGACTTAGCTCCGATCTCAGGTATCTATTTTCGCTTAAGAGGTTTTTGTGTTCAGAGACCTTTTGAACAACAAGCTTAATTTGCTCCGGGGAAATAGGCTTGGTAATGTAATCATAGGCTCCATTTTTCATAGCCTCTACCGCATTTTCTATGGTTCCGTAAGCTGTTATCACTACCACTAAGGTGGAGGGTGAGACCTCTTTGATTTTTCTCAGCAGTCTAATTCCGTCCAATTTTGGCATTCTGACATCGGTTATAATCAGGTCAATCCCTTCTTTTTTTACCTCTTTTAAGGCGGAAAAGCCATCTTCAGCCACGAAGACCTCGTATCCCTCCATCTCTAAGATATCCTTTATAAGGTCCCTTATCAAGGGCTCATCGTCCGCTATCAAAATTTTCTCTATGCCCATTTTTACTCCTA
>CAYSEE010000062.1:1529-6019 GCA_964429955.1 uncultured Clostridia bacterium
ACTTACTCTTCTGAATAATTTAGAGGAAGACGAATGATGAAAACACTTCCCTTGTGTATCTTGCTCTCAATTTCTATACTTCCTCCATGGGTTTGGACAATTCGCTGGGTGATGGCTAAACCTAATCCTGTCCCATCCGACTTGGTGGTGTAAAAAGGAGAAAATATCTTCTTCTTCTCCTCCTCGGAGATGCCACATCCCGTATCGGAAAATTTTATGTAGACATCTCCACAGGATTTGTTCACCACATAGTCACCCTTCCACTCCCTCAAGAATTTATAAGGGGTGGGGTAGGGAAGGGTGGTCTTCTCTATGGAAATTTTTATTTTTCCTCTTTCCGATATGGACTGGACAGCATTTAACATTATATTCAAGAAACACTGTTTAAGGAGGGTTGGGTCTCCTCTCATTTTTATCGGTTCGGGAGGAAAGTGTTTGTATATACGAATATCAAGTCTTTCTCTTTGAATTCTCTGGAAGATGAAGGGTAGAACAGCTTCTATAAGTTCTTTTACCTCCACATCTTGAAAGTTGGGCCTCAAGGGACGAGCAAAATTCAAAAGATTTGCAATGATATTGTTCAAGTTTCTGGTACCCTTTAAAATGTTGTCTATCCATTCTCTTCCCCTCTTCTCTTTTACGAGATCTTTTAAAAGAAGGGCAAATCCCTCAATTCCGCTTAAGGGGTTTCTAATCTCATGGGCTACGCTTGCTGCCATCTCCCCCAATATGGCCAGTCTATTCTTGCGTTGAATCTCCTCCTCTAATTGCCTTATGGATGATATGTCCCGAAAAACCATCAGTGCTCCCTCTATCCTCCCTGTCCTATCCTTGATCAAGTTTGTGGTTACCTCAAGAGGGAGGGTCTTGTTCTCATTTATGTAAAGTTCCTTCTTTCCCATCAAGGGTTTTCCTTCCCTTAATGTTCTCCTCAAGACAGAGACGAAAGATTTATTTTTCTCTCCCAGAATTTCTGAAAGGGGCATCTTTAAAATTCTCTCAGCTTTTTGACCGGTAAGGGCTTCTGCTGATTGATTAAAGATATTTATTCTTTCACTATTATCGATGGCGATGAGTCCATCCATCATACTGTCAAGGATGTTGTTCAAGTAACTTTTGGTTCTATCTAATTCCTCCACTTTTCTGGAAAGTTCCTCATTGGCCTCAGCTAACTTCTTGTTTAAGGTAGCAACCTGTTCTTTGAGGTTATGATAGCTTTCCTTTAACCTCTGTGTAGCCTGAGTGAAGGCATTGAAGGCTGTGGTTAAGAGGTCTATCTCTTCACCTTTTTCCATAACAAGTTTTCCGTTCATTCCTGCTCCATTTATCTTTTTTGGTTCATAAAGTAAGGTGTGTTCTCGGGAAAAGCCTGATAAGCTTTATACAGGTTTTTTCCCATTTGAATCTTCTTGAGGTCTTTGGCAGTATCTTCTATATGACTTTTGAGAAGAAGTTCATTTCTTTTCTCCTGGGCTAACATTTTCCCCAGCAAGGTGGCTATTTTTCCCATTATGGGAGATACTTTTCCCCTCAAGGAAGAATTTTTGAGGTCTTTCCACCTCTCCTTAAGGGGGAGTAGCTCCTTTTCCATCCTGGTTATTTTCTCAATAATCTCCTTTTTTTGGCTAATAAGGGAAAGTAGCCTCCTTAAGTCCTTGGATTGAATGGCCCTTTCCTGCTCCATAGTAATATTGAACATAGATTCGTAAAATTTAAGTTCCCTCTCATACGCCTTTTTGATCTCTATCTCGTTCATTTTTCCCTTCTCCTTCCCTCTCTACAGGCTCTGAGCCTTAAGGCTACCTCACCGATGTTACCTCATTAAACGTTCTGGCCATATCCGTCCAAAAAGCCTCGGGAAAATCTTTAATTAGCTTTTGATAGAATTCCCTTGCCTTTTTTAGATCTCCTAAATGGCGGTGGCAGTTTCCCAGTTGATAAAGACCCCAGCTGATCTTCTCGCTCTCAGAATCCTCTTCTATCCCCTTAGCGTAAAAGGAAGAGGCCTCCTTGTATTTTTTAAGGGAGTAATAGATGTCTCCGAGATAAAAGAGTGAATCTCTTCTTATATCTGCATAAGAGGAATCGTTTTTGCTTAAATTTATTATCTGGTAATAGAGTTTTGCAGCGGAACGGACATCTCCCAATTTCTTTTCTATCCTGGCCATTCTATAGAGGATGGAAATTTTCTCCTTTAGCTTGATTTTTCCCCCATTTGCCTTCTTGTACATCTGAAGAGCATTCTTTTCCTCTCCTATAGTGGATAGAAGATCCCCAATCTTAAGGTACTCCTGGGATGAAGGATTGTATTTTGGGAGCTCACTTAAGAGACATAAAAGAAGATCCTTAGCAGATGAGAGATCCCCTTTCCTAAGGTAGCATTCTGCAATTCTTAGTTGAACCTCCAACCTTTTTCTCCCATAAGAGGACGGAAGAGCCTGAGAAAAAGCCTCTAACGCCTTTCCCAAAAGTCCCATACTCAAGTATCCCTCTCCGAGAAAAAGGTAAGCTTGCCTGACTTCCTCTTTTTTCACACAAGGATTTTCAATTGCTCTTTGAAAAGCCCTAATTCCCTCCAAATAAAGGTTTTGCTTGAAAAGACATTCGCCGAGAGTTATGTAAACTGAGGAGATGCTGCTGGAGAGAGGAAAATAATTTACGAACTTCTCAAGAACAAGGCTTGCCATTTTATAATCACCGTTGTCCTTATAAGAGTGAGCCAGCCGTAGATAAATTTCCTCTGCATTCGCAAGATAAGGGTAGTCGGATAATATGCTTTCGTATACTTTTATCGCCTGAGGGAAATTTTTCTGGATAAGGTATATTTCTGCGATGCTTTCCCGGGCCCGGGCTATCAAGATGGGACTATCCGGATACATCCTCTGTATTTCCTGAAAGACCTTGATCGCCTTCTCATAGTCCTTCTTTTCCTTAAGCTTTTCACCGATGAGAAGAAGCGATTTGTCCCTTAAATTGCTTTCTGGGAAGTTTTCTATGAGGAGGAAAAGAAAAGATAGGGCTTTATCGACCTCGTCTCGAGATAGATAACATCGGGAAAGGTTAAATAAAGCTCTATCTCCTTCCTCGAATTGAGGATATTTTTGAAGGAGAGAGGTATAATGAAGAATGGCCTCAGAATAACGCTGCTGCTCTAAATAAATATCTCCTATGTTTAGATAGGCTAAGGGAGCCTCAGAGGACTTTGGATACATCTTTATAATTTTCTGATATGTGGAGATGGCCGTTTTTTTGTCTTTTTTCCGCAGGCAGTCTCCTAACCTAAGATAAGCCTCCGGCACTATCTCGTTTTCTGGAAATTGTTCAATGAGTTTTCTCAGTATTTGAGATGCTTTGTCTACATTTCCTATCTCTTTATAACAAAGCGCTAAGTTATATTTAACTTCAGGTAAAAGATCTGACTTGGGATACCTCTGGATGAATGCTTCATATGAGGAAATGGCTTTCTCCAGAGAGTTCATATTTTTGTGACAATTACCCAGCTGATAATAAATCCATTCTCTTTCCCTCTCCTCTTGAGGAATTTCCCTTACTATCTCCTTGTATACACTTTCTGCTTGTCGGTAGTTACCTTTCTCATAAAGAAAGTCCGCCTTCTCAATGATAGCTTTTGGTCTTTCTTTCTTGAGAGGTGTATAGTGCACTTTTATAGCTAAGAGGACAAAAATGCAAGTCAGTGCCATAGCTATTATCCTTATCTTTGTCCTGCGGGGAATTTTTATTTTTCTTAACTTCTCAAGATATCTTTTAAACCTGTCCAGGGTTTTCTTCAGGAATGTCTGAATTTTGTCTTTGATCAAAAAAAGAATCTGTTTCATTCTCAAGATTCCTTTCCGGTGTTCTCATATTCGCAGGCGATGTTTATCCTGTTTCCACAAGGACATATCACCTCTATTATCTTCACTATACCTTCTTCTTTGTGAAGATTGATCCTCGCTGTAGACTCCATTTTATCGGGCTTGATCAATAGTGGTTCATCCCGTAGAGAAATTTCCCCTTTTTTTATCACTTCCCTTTTTTTCTTCACCTTTTCCTCGCATAATACGTTTTAATGGCTGATTTAACCACTTTTTTCATCTCTTCCATATCGAAGGGTTTGGTAAAATAGTAGAAAATGCCCTTGTCACGAGTTTTTCTTTCAACATCGAGTGAGGTATTGCCGGTAATGACTATAATAGGAAGAGAAGGATTTATCCTCTTTAGAAGTGAAATCGTCTCAAAACCATCCATTCCCGCCATATATATATCAAGAATAAGTAGATGGATGGTTTCCTTAAGAACTTTTCTAACTGCCGCTGTCCCACTTTCCACCGTTTGAATCCTGTAACCCGCCTTTTCAAAAGTGTCCCGCAGACGATCCCTGAAGAATTTATCATCGTCAGCAACTAATATAGAGTAAATTGTTTCCCTCCTTTTTATTTTTTTCTTTCTACGATAGACGCAGGCTTGACTGTTGCGTATCTTTGCGCAAC
>CAYSEE010000063.1:0-5796 GCA_964429955.1 uncultured Clostridia bacterium
CTGCGTATTCTCTCCGCCAAGACAGGGGTGAACATAATTGCCTCGCCTGAGGTTGAGGGAAAGGTGACGGCCCGCTTTGAGAGGCCCATTCCCTTCCTCAAGGCATTGAAGATTATCCTGGAGGCAAACAACTGTCGATACGAGAGGGTGGACAACGTCATCAAGGTGAGCAAGATTCCCCTCTTCACAAAGAGCTTTTCCCTAAGGTTTGCCTTAGCCGAGGAGGTGTCCGAGGAGCTCTCCCCTCTTCTCTCTAAGGAAGGAAAGATAAAGGTGAACAAGGAGGCAAATACCTTGGCCATCACCGACACAGAAGAGAGGATCAAGCAGGTGGAGGAGACTATCTCGAGGATCGATACCCCTGATAGGCAGCTTGGCACAAAGATATTTTCCTTAAAGTTTACCCGGGCCGAGGAGCTCTCCTCCCTCCTCAAGGCGAACTTGACCAATGTGGGAAGCATAAAGGTGGATCCTTCTACCAACAGTCTCCTCATAACTGATGTCAGGTATAATTTGAGTAAGTTGGCCGAGATCATATCCAGGCTCGATGTCTTCAAACCAGCCACCCAGGTTTTCTCCCTAAGGTTTGCCTTAGCCGAGAAAATGGCAAAACTTGTTGAAGACTACCTTAGCCCCGAGGAGAAGGTAGAGGTAAACAAGGAAAAAAATGAACTAATTGTTACCGCAACTGTCCATAATCTGGAGAGGATAGAAAGCTTCATTCGCTCGAGGGATACCTTAGAAAGACAGATGAGCGAACAGCACTTTCTTATAAAATATGTTAAGATGGATGAAGTGCTTCCCCTCGTTGAGGATGCCCTCTCCTCTGGAGGAAGGTTAAAGGTCGATCCTTCTCGCTCCATCCTCAGCGTAAATGATGCCTCCTACAACCTCTATAAGATAGAGAGGATAATTAAGGCAGCCGATGTGTTCAAGCCGGAGGAGAAGGTTTACACCCTTAGATATGCCCCCCTCCTTTTGGTGACCAAGAAGGCAAAGGAGTATCTTTCGGATAAGGGGGAACTTGAGGTTGAGGAACCAACAGGAACATTTATCGTCAAGGATGTAAAAAGGAACATAGAGAAGATAGATGAGTTGGTAAAGAAGATGGATGTGCTGGAGGATCAGCTAACGACAAAGAGGTATTTTCTGAAATATTTAACTCCTTCTGAAGCCGCTTTTTTCCTTGAGGATGTAATAACCGAATATGGGAAGATTCGTCTTCCCGAGGTTAAGGAGAATTTGAAAAACGAGGAGAAGGACTACATTGTAATTCCTCAGGAGAAGGTGAGCAGTTCAAAAAGCAGTAGTTCTCAGGGAGGAGAGAGTGACGTTATGAGCAGAAGTGTGATTTACGTAACTGATTTAAAGAGGAATATTCCTGAAATTGATCGAGCAATAGAGGAAATGAACAGCGCCTCCCGTGCTAACGAGATAACCACGAAGACCTTCTACGTTAAGGAGGGATCCTTGGAGCAGATAGCCGTAGCTATAGCTAACATAATTGGGGTAAAGCCGGAGGAAATTCAGGGATTGAAAGTAGGCAAGGAGGAGGTTAAATGGATGAAAATGGAAGTTGGTACCCCCTCGATCGATTTGGGGAATATAGGGGCAGTGGGAAAGAAATGAAAATATTTATGGACTCTTCGGAGAGTTAAGGTCTTGAGGAGTAAAATATGAAGCGAGGATTGATAATAGGAGTAGTTTTTTTGCTTTCCTTTGGCGTTAAGGCCTTTGGTGAACCCTCTATCTTTGTGGATCCCTCTACAGGCAGGATAACTGTTAAAGCTACCAGAAAGCAGCTGGAGGAGATTGAGAGGATGATTCCTCAGTTTCCCGTGCAGACCAGGCAGGTTCAAATTAAGGCGAGAGTGGTGGAGATGAGCGAGGAGGCCACAGAGAAGTTTGGTTTGTATCTTCAGGAATTAACTGGCACCCAGGTTCCCTCCGGAACAGAGGGAGAGGGGATTAAACTGGAGTATGGCCCAAAGACGGTTGCGGAAATAGAAGAAGGGAAGGCACAACTTTTGCTCAATTTCTCCAGGTTGATAGCTGGGGAGGAGAAATTTGAGGCCATCTTGAATATGCTTATTACCCAGGGAAAGGCTAAGGTTCTCTCCGAGCCTCAGGTGACCACTATGAGCGGAGAGGTAGCAGGGATGTATGTCACCTCGGACATTCCCTATTTATCTGAGATCACCTATACAACTGTCGGTACGGAAAGAGTTCCTGAGTATCATTATAGTTATGCTACCGTAGGCGTGGTGCTTCAAGTATTGCCTAAGATTGTAGGAGAGGATTTAATTCAAATGTCAATCGTCCCCATAGTGGGTGATTACAGCACTACTGAGTTTGGAGTTGATAACCCCGTCTTCAAACGTCAGGTTGCTCCCACCAATATCACGGTGAAGGATGGAGAGCCCATCATTATCGGGGGATTAATTCAGGAAAAAAAGGAGAGAAAGGAGAACCGCGTTCCCGTTCTCTCCGATCTTCCTGTTCTGGGCAATCTTTTCACGAGCTATAGAGATGTGAAAACCACAAAAAACTTACTCATCACGGTAAAGCCTCATATAGTTACCCCAAGGGAGATAAAAGGAAGGACGAAGAAAATATTTACCTTTAAATACGCCCTTGCTGAGGAGATAGCTCTCCAAATAAGGGAGATCCTTTCCCCTGAGGGAGTGATGGAGGTAAATCCCAAGGAAGCTCCTCCCAATTCAATTTTGGTGAGGGACAAGGAGGATAGAATAGAGGTAGTTCAAAAGATGCTCAACAAAATAGGCACCTTTGAGCAGCAAAGAAGACAGAAGGTTTTTACCCTTGCCTTTTCCTCGCCTTATGAGGCGAAGGAGGTGCTTTCACCCTTTCTTTCCCGTAGGGGATCTATACGAATAGATAAAGAGAAGAATACCATAACCGTAGAGGATGGAGCATATCAATTGATGAAGATAGAAAGAGCTTTGATCTCCTTGGAAAAACACAACAAAGTATCCCAGCGGAAGGTCTTTCACCTAAAATACGCTACTGAAGAGGAGATAATTCCTTTATTAAGAAAGTTTCTTTCCTCTCAGGGAAAGATCGAAATCCTGAAGGATAGCTTGTTGGTGGTGGACAACAATTGGGTGCTCCAACGGATAGAAAAGGAAATAGAAAAGCTGGATACCTTTGAGAAACAAAAAAGAGAAGAGAGAATTTGTCTGAGATTTATGCCAGTTTCCCGAGCGGTGAGCTTGATAGAGGCGATGAAATCTCCCCAGGGTGAAATTAAAGAGAAAGACGAGGAAAAAAACGAGCTCTTGATAGAAGAAACCCCTTATACTTTACAGAGAATTAAGAGAATGCTCGCTCAGCTGGACACCTTTGAGGATCAGAAGGAGGAAAGAGTTTACGTTTTGGAATCCACTAAACCTGAAGATGTAAAGAAAGCATTGTCCATCATTGGGTCGATCTTGTCGGAAAAGGGTAAAATTGACCTTTATGAGAACAGGATAGTGGTGATCGATTCTGCCTATCATCAGCTACGGGTGGAAAAGGCGATTGCAAGAATTAATGCTCTTCGGCAGTAAGTAGTAGCCGAGCTTGCTCGAGATGTAAATCCCAGGCTTTAAGGGATAGGGGAATAAAAATGAGAAAGCTAAAAATTGCTTTGCCCAAGGGTAGCTTAGAGGAAATAACCATTGAATTGTTTGAACGGGCTGGGTATAAAATCAATAAGAGAGAAAGGTCTTATACCCCTTTTATCGATGATAATGAATTGGAGATTTTGTTGATCAGAACCCAGGAGATTCCCCTTTATGTGGAAAAGGGAGTGTTAGATGCTGGGTTAGCAGGTAATGACTGGATTCTGGAAAGAGGGGTAAAGATAGAAAGGGTAAGGAAATTAGTTTATTCCAAACAAGGATTGGGCAGGGTAAGATGGGTGTTAGCTGTGCCGGTTAATTCGAAGATAAGACAGCCAAAGGATCTGGAGGGAGGGAAAATCGCTACGGAACTGGTTGAGGTAACCAAGAATTATTTACGAGAAAAAGGGGTAAGGGCAGAGGTGGAATTTTCCTGGGGAGCCACCGAGGTGAAACCTCCTTACTTGGTAGATGCTATTGTTGAGCTCACCGAGACGGGAAGATCCTTAAAGGCCAATAATCTTCGTGTAATAGACACCGTATTGGAGTCTACAACCTGGCTAATAGCTAATAAACTATCCTGGAAAGATCCATGGAAGAGAGAAAAAATTGAAAATCTTGCTATTTTATTGGAGGGGGCGATAAATGGGTTAGGGAAAGTGGGGCTAAAGGTGAACGTCTCCCAGGATAATCTGGAAAAAATACTTAAGCTTTTACCCGCCTTGAGAAAGCCCACTATCTCTAAGCTTAGTGAGGAGGGATGGTGGGCGGTGGAGATAGTTTTAAATGAGATTCAAGCCAGGGAGTTAATCCCTCAAATTAAGAAGGTGGGAGGAGAGGGAATTGTGGAATATCCCCTGAACAAAGTAATTTATTAAATAAGAAAGGAGTTTTAAATTGTCCGGACCTCAGGTAAGCGTGGTAATGGGAAGCAGCTCCGATCGTGCAGATATGGAAGGCTGCTTAAAGATATTGGATGAGCTTAATGTCTCCTACGAAGTTAAGGTTCTCTCAGCTCATCGGATGCCCGAGGAAACTCTAAGTTACGCTAAGGGACTTAAGCAGCGCGGTATAAAGGTGGTCATTGCAGGTGCGGGTGGGGCAGCTCATTTGCCAGGGGCAATTGCCGCCAATACCACTTTGCCTGTGATCGGTGTTCCCTTAGCCTTATCTCCCTTGAAGGGTGTAGATGCTCTGTGTTCTATAGTTCAGATGCCGTCAGGCGTTCCAGTGGCGTGTATGGCTATAGGTCAAGCAGGAGCTAAAAATGCGGCTATCCTGGCCGCTCAGATTTTAGCCCTTTTCTCTCCCAAGATAGATGAGAAGTTAAGGGAATATAAGGGTAGGTTAAGTGGGGATAAACCAGTTGGTGAGACTTAAAAGGAATGGGCACCAATAGAGTATCAATACGCAGGGCTTTAAAATTTTGGGTAAGTGATGTTTATAATAACTTAGGAAAGGTTGTTCTTACTAACTTAGCCTGGACAGCCTGTTTCATCCCTTGTCTTCTCATCGGGATGCGGATCAAACAAAACCTTTCTCCCCAAACATTTTTGATGTTGGTGGTTAGCTTTCTCTTGACATCACCCGCCCTGGGAGGAATGTTCCATTTAGCACGGAAAATCGTCATAAATGACCCTTACATAGAAATGAAGGATTTTTTTGAGGGGGCTAAGAAGTATTGGGGGAAAAGCTTATTTTTACTTGCTGTTTCTTTGATAATTCCAACACTAACAGCAGTGGCTATGATCTTTTATGCTCAGATGACCAGCACTTATTCTGCAGGTGTTATTTTCTGGATATTAAGTCTGTGGGTTCTAATTTTCTTCTTATTGACGCAGGTGTACCTGTTTCCCCTTATGGTTAGTCAAAAGATGGCCCTTGGCGCAATATTGAAGACCTCTTTATTGGTAGCCTTAAATAACATTGGATTTACAGTGATAATTGTTTTGGTGGAATTTCTCCTTCTTTTCCTGCTTTTTCTTACGGGGCTTATCTTCATAGGAGGAGTCAGCACCATTGTCCTGCTTCAGACCAATGCCTTTGTTGAAGTTGCTAAAAGATACACCGGCGAGGAGATAAGGAAGGAGAAAAAGAGGGAAACAAGGGGTCCGAGGAAAGTTTTTCGGGAAATTTTCTTTCCCTGGAGATATGATTAAACCCGGATTCGGCA
>CAYSEE010000064.1:0-5793 GCA_964429955.1 uncultured Clostridia bacterium
CTCCAATATCTATTACCGTCCTCACCTCAGGATGAAGATGATGAATCCCCTTAGCATGCGCTATCACCTCTTCAAAATAAGGAACACTCCACTCTCTGCTAAGATGTTCTCCGTTGGAGCCGGTGACGGCTACATACTCAAAGGGGTATCTATTGAGCATCTTTTTCAGTATCTCGCGTGCTTTCTCCAGGGGTTGTCCATTATGACGTGTGTATTTCTCCTCGTAAACGATCTTTCCCTCTTTATCTATCACTATAGCGTTCACACTTATTGACCCTAAATCCAAGCCTACTATATAACTATCCTTTTTCATTTTTTTCCTCTAATTTCGCCGAGCAAGCTCGGCCACTACAACTTCTCGCCAAAAGGCGCTGATTTTTAAATAAATTTTATCACAAGAGAAGGGAGTGTCAAGGAGATTAATTGAGGAGCCTGCTCCCCTTTAAAATAGATAAAGGAGGTCTCGTTAAAGTGGATTATTTAATGTTTCTTCGGGGAACCACAACCACCCCTTCCTCATCTCCTACTTCCTCATAATTTCCCTTATCTCTGCAGTACGCCGTATAAGCACAGAGAATGGCGTCGAGAATATGGCACTGAACAACCTCTCTCGAGGAGAGGGGATCGCTTTTATCAGGAGGGATAAACCATCTTGAAGGCTCTCTCTCCAGCTCAAGGTAGGTTTTTTCCCTTTTACTTTTATCTTAAGAACCTTCTCCGTTGCCCGCGGATAAACCTCGATAAAGGAATACCCCTCCTCCTTCAACATCTGTGCCAGACGTATTCCTCTAAAGGTTAAGGAGCCCAGTAGGGAAGGGGCAATTGTAGAGACGCCAAATTTAGCCAATTTCCTATCGCAAAGGCGAGTATTATAATTTCCCCCTCTTCCCAGAGGTAAAGTGAGAGGGGCATCTATCCCTATCCACTTGGGAGAGATGTCTTTTACCCTCTTCCTTATCTCATCATCACTAAAAAGATGACAATGGCTAAGTAATTTCCTATCCTCATCTATAACTGCCCAGCCTGTCTCCCTGGAAGGACTGCCAGCTAAATCAACCCCGGCAAATAAGGACCTCTCCACATCATCCTCCTCTCTTAAATGAGCTAACAACCACTTTGAACTCCTTTAACTTCAGGAAATAAGCAAGCAGACAAAATATGGCTACTCCCACCCCTATTGCTCCACTTACCTGAACAACTTCTAATCCCAAACGGGATAATTTCAATAAAGGGGAAACAAATTTTAGCAGGAAATAAACCCCCATCCCCATCACAACGCTGATAAGAGTAACTTTCGAAAGGCAGGAAACAATTTCCCTTCCCTCTATTCTTCTTAGCCTCCTCCTCAAAAGTAAAAGTAAAATCATCATATTGAATATCATCGAAATGGAGGTTGCCAGAGCTAAACCGCTGTGCTTTAAGGGCGAGATCAGGAGGAAATTAAGCAAGATATTGAGAGCTAATACAAGCATAGATATCTTAACAGGAGTAATGACGTCCTGCAAAGAGTAAAAGGCGCGGGTAAGGATCATCACCCCACCCATAGCCGCAAGACCCAAGGAGTAATAAAATAAGGCCTGAGATGTCATCAGGGTATCTCGGGAAAGAAAAGCTCCATGCTGGAACAGTAAGGAAATTAAAGGCTCTCTAATAATGATTAACCCTATGGTGGAGGGAATTAAAACCAATAAAATTATCCTTATTCCCAGAGACACTGTTTTACCTATCTCCTTAATTTTCCTCTCGGCAGCCAGAGTGGAAAGAGCAGGAAAGATACTGGTAGATAAGGCTATAGCAAAAAGGCCCAAAGGAAACTGAATCAAACGCATAGCATACTGAAGAGAGGAGATGCTTCCCGAAGGAAGGGTGGAAGCAAAAATGCGATTGATAATTACATTCACCTGTAAGGTTATCCCTCCTAAGGTAGCCGGTCCTATCAGATTGGCAATCTTACGCACCCCTGGGTCCCTGAGGGAAAGGATAAAATGATAGCTAAATCCCCTTTTAACTAAGGAAGGAACTTGAAATAGAAACTGCATTGCCCCCCCAATCACTACCCCTATAGCGAGGCTATACACGCCGCAGGTGGGAGATAGCAAAAAAGCACATAAAATAACAGTTATACTAAAAAGAAGAGGAGCAAAGGCTGGTGTAGCAAAGTGTCCCTTACAGTTAAGAACAGCCATCTCCACAGCAGCTAAGCTGATAAAGAAAAGGAAGGGGAACATAATCTGAGTTAATTTGATGGCCAGTTGCATTTGAGAGGGATACTCTCTGAACCCAATCGCTAAATACTTAACATACCATGGAGCAAGAGAGATTCCCAATCCCACTACCATCACTAAAATTATGATCAGGATGTTAAGGACATTGTTAACTAACCTTTTAGCTTCTTCTTCTCCCTTGTTCTTCAGATACTCGCTAAAAACAGGGATAAAAGCGGTGCTTAACGCCCCCTCTGCCAAAAGGGAGCGAAGAAGATTGGGCAAGGTAAAACCTATCCAGAAGGCATCGGTGGATGCTGATGAGCCAAAAATGTAGGCGATGACCTGAAGCCTCGCCAATCCGAAGATCCTGGAAAGCAAAGTTCCTAAACCCACTATCCCTGCTGCCCTAATTATCGTGCCTTTCTTCAAATCACATCCTCCGGAATAGCCATTTGCAAAATTTTAAAAATATAGTATAGTTGTTAAACTAGCGAGAGCGAAGCGAGGGTCGGCTTAGCCGATCGGGCCGCCCGTGGGGAAATGCGAAGCATGTCCCCCTCAAATATCTTGAAATAAGGAGTTACTGATGGGTAAATCTAAATCAGCTGAAAAAAGAGCAAGACAGGATCAAATAAAGAAGGAACGCAATAGAAGTAGAAAAAGACAGGCTAAAACCAGCATTCGCAAAATTAAGGAACTGGTAAGCGAGGGAAAGCTGGAGGAGACAAAAAAACTATTACCTCACACCTTAAGCATCATCGATAAGACAGCTTCTAAGGGAGCCTGGCATCCCAACAAAGCATCCCGGGAAAAGTCTAAGCTAATGAAAATTCTAAAATAAACTATCATACCTTTAAGCCTTTGTCAAAAAACCGAGGTAATAGATATAAAAATCATAAAATGGGAGGCTAAAGCCTCCCCTCCCCAATGAAGAAATATCATCTATGCAAGGAAAGAACATCCGTAATTTCTCCATAATTGCCCATATAGACCATGGCAAATCTACCCTGGCTGATCGTCTTTTAGAACATACACATACCCTGGCCCCTCGCCAGCTTCGTGAACAAACCTTAGATACTATGGATTTGGAGCGCGAAAGAGGAATTAGCATTAAAGCCCATACCATTCGTCTTACCTACAAAGCCGAGGATGGAGAGAAATACATCCTCAACCTCATAGATACCCCTGGCCATGTGGACTTCACCTATGAGGTATCACGCTCCTTGGCTGCTTGCGAGGGAGCTCTCCTTTTAATTGATGCCGTACAGGGAGTAGAGGCTCAAACCATCGCCAACCTTTCCTTAGCCCAGGAAAGAAGATTAAAGATAATTCCCGTAATTAACAAAATAGACCTACCCTTAGCTAATCCCTCTCGAGTAAAAGACCAACTTGAAAAATTGGAAGGTGTTGAGCCTGAGGAGGCAATCCTGGTCAGTGCCAAAGAAGGAAGGGGGGTGAAGGAAATTCTGGAGGCAATAGTAAAAAGAATTCCATCCCCATCCTTTCTCCCCTCACTACCTTTAAAGGCCCTGATCTTTGACTCCGTCTTCGACATTCATAGAGGAGTGGTAGGGTATATTCGCATTTTGGAGGGAAAGATAAGGCCGGAAATGAGGATCAAGGTGATGTCCACGGGAAGGGAATTCAAAGTGGAGGAGGTGGGTGTATTTAAGCTAAGAAGAATACCCACTCCACTGCTCACCTCAGGAGAAGTAGGCTATTTTATCGCCAATGTAAGGAACATCGCAGATTTAAGGGTAGGCGATACCATTACCGACGCAGATAATCCTACTCTTCATCCATTTCCAGGGTATAAAAAGCCAAAGCCTACAGTCCTCTGTGGACTCTATCCAGCAGAGGGGGAAAGTTTTGCCCATCTTAAAGGAGCTCTGGAGAAGTTATCACTAAATGATTCCTCCCTTATCTTTCGACCCGAGACATCTCCTGTGTTGGGAGGTGGTTTCCGATGCGGATTTTTAGGACTTCTACATAAGGATATAGTACAGGAGAGGTTAGAGAGGGAGTTTGGAATAAAGCTAATTACCACCGCTCCTAATGTGCTTTACAGGGTAACGAAGCAAAAAGGAGAGATGGTAGAGGTGGACAACCCAGCTAAATTTCCCTCTAACGAGAAGATAGAAAAAGTGGAGGAACCCTACATTAAGGCAAACATAATAACTCCATCTCAGTACTTAGGAGCTATATTTGAATTACTGGAGAAAAAAAGAGGGAAATTTTTGGATATGCGTTACTTTGATAGCTCGCGTGTCATCATTGTCTATAAAATTCCTCTCTCGGAAGTAGCAGCGAACTTTTATGACCAGCTAAAATCAGTAAGCCAGGGCTATGCCTCCTTTGACTACGAACATCTGGGATATGAGGAAGGGGAATTAGTCAAAATGGACATATTGATCAACGGAAAAGCCCTGGATGCCCTCTCATTGATCGTACATAAGGACAAGGCCTATTTCAGAGGGAAACGATTGGTTCAACGTCTGAAGGAGGTGATCCCTCGTCAGCTGTTTCCCGTCTCCCTTCAGGCAGCTCTGGGCAAAAGGATAATCGCCCGAGAGACTATCCCCGCCTTACGAAAAGATGTAACCGCCCCCCTTTATGGAGGAGATGTCACCAGAAAAAGGAAGCTTTTAGAACGTCAAAAAAAAGGAAAAAAGAGGATGAGAAAATTTGGAAAGGTGAACATCCCCCAGGAGGCATTTATGGCTATCCTTGAGACGGAGTGAGATCCTTAATCACCCGTAGGGGATAGTAGGGAATCATCTTCTCCTCTAACCACTTTAAGGCTTCCAGGGGCGAGAGCCTCCAATTGGTAGGGCAGGGAGAAAGAACCTCCACTAAGGAAAATCTTTTCTTTTCCATCTGAACAAGAAAAGATTTTTTTATGGCCCTTTTGGTTCTTCTTACATTAGCAGGATTATTCACCGCTACCCGCTCCAAATAATAAACCCCAGGAAGAGAGGCTAACAGCTCGGGCATCCTTAAAGGATAACCCTCTCTTGTTACATCCCTCCCAAAAGGGGTAGTGGCAGTCCTCTGGCCCACTAAGGTGGTGGGAGCCATCTGCCCCCCTGTCATTCCATAATTAGCATTGTTGATAAAGATCACATTAAAAGCCTCCCCTCGAGAGGCAGCATGCACAATCTCCGCCATCCCTATGGAGGCAAAATCACCATCCCCTTGATAGGTAAAGACCACCTTATCAGGATGAACCCTCTTTATCCCCGTGGCCACCGCAGGAGCTCGTCCATGAGCCACTTCCACCATATCAAAGTCAAAATAGTCATAAGCAATTACCGAACAACCAACCGGAGATATCCCGATCACCTCCTCCCGGATGCCTAACTCATCTACTACCTCGCAAATCAAACGATGCACTATCCCATGGCCACATCCCGGACAATAATGCATAGGCCTATCTCTCATCGAATTCGGTCTCTTAAACTTTACCTGCATTTATTTCTCCTTATGCAAAGTGAAATTTTTCAATTTATTTTTTTATCTAAATGTTAAGACAGAAGTATGTTCAATAAGACTCTGGTCCAATTCAACAGCTCTCCCCGGAGATCCG